>NZ_JAUBUG010000001.1:7820-52158 GCF_036705345.1 Microcoleus sp. B3-D2 | reverse complement strand
GCGATGCGGAGTAACAATCAAACTCCATCGTCTAAATATCCAGGGGGAGTACATCTGGATCATGCAAAGAATATTCAAATTCCATCAGCTACAGAGCGTTTTCGTACTGAGAGAGGAATAATAGAGGCAATTTTTGATAACGAGCTGCATGGCTTACCCCCTGAATTAATGAAAATTGTTCGACCATGCCCAATGGGAAGTAGGACAAACCCGCTTTGTTATGAGCCAGGTGGGAGTGATGTAGTAGTCGCTTATAGTCTCGGTGATGCTATTTTGTATAACAGGATTAAGAATGTTAAGTCGTACATTAATGCATTCGAGCGAAAAGATCCCAGCTTTCATCTACGCATTGAGTCAATATATGGGCGTTTTTCTGAGAAAAATGAACGCGGAATGGGTGTCTTTTCGCCAATATGGTATCGTGACAGGGACGGAGACTTTCATAAGGCCATAGAAGCTTGCTTGGAAAGATATGAAAAACAGATTGTGGTGGGTCATAAAACATTGCATGAAGAAGCCAAGAACTATTGGAAAACTACTTATGGTCTTTCCGATCGAGAAGTTGAAAATTTGCCGACGCTTTACAATCAGCACAAGCAGTATATGGAGGAAAATAGAAAGGATGCCATGAAAGCTCGCGGGGAAAGATATCCAAGAAAGATGAATATGCGAAAAACATTGCATGATGAAAAAGTAAGCCAAGAATCATGGCTAGACAACTTATGATCTTTCCGATCAACCCCCAAGTTGTACATCGACAAACTCAACAATATACTGTTACAATAATTATTACAAATGCTATGAATTGAGCAAAATTTTGTTCTGTGATGTCAATATCTCAGGGTTCGATTCTTAGTTTCTTTCTTTGCCTTCTTAGCGGTGCGGTGCGTCGCTGTGAGATTGTTGGTGGTGCTTCCAGATTTTTGGTGGCGACGCACCCTACGATTGCTATATATATGGCGGCACGGATTCCCATGATTTAATGATATGTCAAGGGCGCGAAAATGTCAAGCAAAATTGTAATTCGATCGCCCAAAATTTTTGCAATAATTCGATAAGTTGATCGCACTTATTTTTTAACTTTCAAATCTCCTGGGCTTTGTTTTTGTTGTCCGGTGCGGAAAACAACGACTCCGTTGTCAAGAGCAACTAAATCTATTTTAAGCGGGCCGGCGATGTAAGTGACATCTGTGGCGATCGCCTGAACGTCCAGCGGTTTCTCGTACTGCTGCAACTGCTCGATAAAACCAGCTAAAGTCTCAATCTGATTGTCGGCCACTTGAACTCTACCGCCCACAACACCGATCAGGCGAGCGCGAAATTGACAAGCTTCTATCAATTGCTGCAACTGCTGTCGCACCTGTTCGTCGGTCAAAGTCACCGGATCGACAGCAACCCCTGCAATCACATCTCCGGCGCGGAAAACAACTCGATTGATTTCTGCTTCTGCAAATACCTTAATTAGCTTTTCTTCCCGCAGGTAATTAGCGCCGGCGACAATCCGCACCACGTAGTCTTGACCGTCTTTAACCTGACTAATTAGTTGATCGATTTCTGCTTTAGTAATTTGAATAACCTGCTCTTTAGCCTTCTTATTTTCCGGCTGCATCAGTTCGACGGTTGTTTTATTTGCTTCTTGCAAGAGTCGATCGATCGCGCGGCTCGCCATACCGGGTTCGATAATGCGAACGACGCCAGCAGCTAAAATTTGACCGCGCCTGATGGCAACTGTACCCTCGCGGATTGCCTGAAAGTCGCGTTCCAAAACTTGCACTTGCTGCTGCAAGACAGTTTGTTGCTGTTCGAGTTGAGCTTGTTGCTGTGCCAAGGTTTCTAAGAGTGCTTCCCTCTCGGCAATTACTTTGTCGCGCTCGACAATAGTTCGATCGCGCTCGGCGAGATTTTGCACCCGCTGGGCAATTTCCTTGTCTCGCTGGGCAATTAGTTCGTTGCGATCGACAATTGCTGCGTCTCGCTTAACAATTTCTCCCTCTCGCTGGGCAATTTCCTTGTCCCGCTGGGCAATTTCTGCGTCTCGCTTGGCAATTTCTGCGTCTCGCTGGGCAATTTGAGTTTTTACCTGCTCTCGCTGCTCGATTAACTGTTGGCGTTCCTCTTGCAGTTGGGCGATTTCCGATCCTAAAGTCGTTTTTTGAGCAGAAACTGTTTTCAATTGGTTCTCAGTGCGATCGAGCTGAGCTTGTGTAGTCGATCGGATCGTTTCAACCAGTTTCAATTGTTCTTCGGTGCGGGATTTAGCTGCTTCCACGCTGCTGAGCTGTTCTTCTGTCTTAGATTTAGCCGCTTCTACCTGACTTAACTGCTGTTCAGTTTTAGACTTGGCTGCTTGCACGCTGTTGAGCTGGGCCCGCAGCGAGTTTAATTTTGTTTGCGTCCGAGCTTGCTCGGCATTAGCTGCTTGGAGCGATTGATTAATTTGCTCTAAATTGGCTCTAGCTTGCGCTTGAGCGGCTCTGGCTCGAGCTAATTCACTTTCAACTCGATTTTTTTCTTGAGTGGCCTGGTTGATTTCTCTGCGGGCGTTGTTGAGCCTTTTTTGAATCTCGTCTATTCTAAAAACTCCCGTTCGCAGCGGCTTGCTAGTAGCAAACAAAATGGCCAGAGTAATTGCTGACAGGATGCTGCCGGCCATCACTGTCACAACAACAGCAGTATCGCGGGGGCGAAGCTTGAACAAGCTCAACCTTGCCTTGCCGACTTTCGTCCCAAGGCGATCGCTGACAGTGGCGATCACACCCCCCAACACTAACATTACAAATACCAGGATGTATCCAGCAGTCATTCCGATTTTAGATTTTGGATTTTGGATTTTGGATTGAATCTAAAATCCAAAATCCAAAATCCTATACTTTCTCGGCATCAAGTGAATTGCTGGCTTAAAGCCACCGGGTTGTGGACTGTGATCTTTTTCTTGTGGATCGAGATCATTGTTTCTTGCCTGAGATCCCCCAGCAAACGAGTCACCGTTACCCGAGTCGAGCCGATCGCTTCGGCGATCGCCTGGTGGGACAGCTTCAAATCAATCGTAATCCCCTCTGTACCGGGCACGCCAAAATCCCGGCACAGAATCAGCAAAAAGCTGACCAGTCTCGAACCCATATCTCGGTGGGCCAGCGTTTCAATCATCATCTCGGTTTGCAAAATCCGAGACGACAGTCCCCGCAGCATCACCATCGACAGTTCCGGGTCTTCCTTGAGCGCTTTCTCGACTTGTTCGATCGGCAACGAGATCAACTCTACCGGCGTAAAGGCTACCGCGTGGTAAAACCTGTCCGATCGGTGTCCCGTAATCAGAGACAGCACCCCAAATACGCTATTTTCGCGCAGGAGGGCGACTGTAATTTCTTCCCCTGCTTCGTACACCCTGGAGAGCTTCACAGCACCTCTAATGAGAACGTAGACGCGCTCAGCCGGGTCTCCAGGGAAAAAAATTGTCTTGCCCCGTTCAAAGGTTTCCACAATGGGTGGAAACGCCCCGCCGCTGATTTGGCGGAACACGGCTGCTAGCGGTCTATCATGCGTCACGACTAGATCCTTCTGTACTAATCAATACTTTATAACTTGCCGATTAACCTTATTGAGTAAATATACTGCCCAACCTCCAATATCCAAGGATTCGGTTACTTCCATCTAATGTTAAGGTAAACACGCACTGTATGATTAAATCTAGCCCTTCTCTTAACTTTTTCAATTCCGCCCCCATGTAGCTCCACAGCAAAATTAATATAATTGTGTCTCAATTGTGTCTCAATTGTGTCTCAATTGTGTCTCAATCAGTTAAAGCTGAATCAGTTGTGTCTAAACTGGCGGGGTTGTCGCACAGAGCCAATGAGAACGGTGCTAGTTGCTTCTAGAAGAAATACAGATGATAGATTTGACCGGAAAAAATGCTCTTGTTACGGGCATTGCCAACAATCGCTCGATCGCCTGGGGTATCGCTCAGCAGCTCCACAAAGCTGGGGCCAACCTCGGCATAACTTATTTGAAGGACGAGAAAGGCAAGCACGAGCGCAAAGTCGCTGAACTGGTGGAACCGCTCAATCCCAGTCTGTATTTGCCCTGCAATGTCCAAGACGAGAGCGAAATTGAGTCTACTTTTCA
The DNA here is from genome assembly GCF_036705345.1 of Microcoleus sp. B3-D2. Classification (NCBI taxonomy): domain Bacteria; kingdom Bacillati; phylum Cyanobacteriota; class Cyanophyceae; order Oscillatoriales; family Microcoleaceae; genus Microcoleus; species Microcoleus sp. B3-D2. The sequence continues at coordinate 48,036 of NZ_JAUBUG010000001.1, read as the reverse complement.
AACCATCGCCGACAAGTGGGGCAAGTTAGATGTCCTGATCCACTGTCTGGCTTTTGCCGGCAAGGACGAACTTTCGGGAGATTTCACCAACACTTCGCGCCAAGGTTTTTCCAATGCTTTGGATATTAGCGCTTACTCGCTGGTACGGCTTTGTGCAGCAGCTAAACCGCTGATGGCCGAGGGTGGCAGTATTGTGACGTTGACTTATTTGGGCGGCGTCCGGGTAGTTCCTAATTATAATGTGATGGGAATTGCTAAGGCGGCTTTGGAAATGAATGTTCGCTATCTGGCTGCTGAACTGGGCCCGTTAAATATTCGGGTAAATGCGATTTCTTCTGGCCCGATTCGGACTCTGGCTTCGTCAGCAGTTGGCGGTATTCTGGACATGATCCACCACGTTGAGGAAGTGGCGCCGCTGCGGCGGACGGTGACTCAGCAGGAAGTGGGAAATGCTGCGGCTTTTCTGTGCAGCAATCTCGCTAGCGGAATTACGGGCCAAGTTTTGTATGTCGATGCTGGTTACGAAATCATGGGAATGTAACAGTTGTCGAGAATTTTGAGTTATGTAGGGGCGGGTTGAGACAATAAACTTTAACTTTAACAAGTAAGTTTTATGCAAAAACCGCCCCTTTCGAGAGTTTTGAGTTGTGGATAATTCTCTTAACTAAACACTTGAGAATCAGCGCTGCTCAATCTGTAATCTTCAATTACTAATTATCAATAACTAATGAATGACCCCTTGCGAATTATGGAGATAATAGATCGCCCTTCTGTGCCTCCTGCAACTTCAGTTCAACCAGCTAGGGCCGCCTTGGTGAAACGCACGACACTGGAAACGGATGTCACGGCCAGCCTCAATCTAGACGGTGTAGGAACTTGCAAGGCGTCTACGGGGATTCCGTTTTTAGACCATATGTTGCACCAGATTGCTTCTCACGGATTGATCGATTTGGACGTGCAGGCGATCGGTGATTTGGAGATTGACGACCACCACACGAACGAGGATGTGGGAATTACCTTAGGCCAAGCGCTGGCAAAAGCTGTCGGCGATCGATCGGGCATTTCTCGCTTCGGGCATTTCATCGCACCATTGGATGAAGCTTTAATTGAAGTAGTGCTAGACTTTTCGGGACGGCCTCACTTAAGTTACAGCTTGGAAATTCCCAACCAGCGGATCGGCACTTACGATACTGAATTAGTCAAAGAGTTTTTTTCGGCGGTGGTGAACCACACTCAAATGACGCTGCATATTCGACAGTTGCAGGGGGGAAATTCTCATCACATTGTGGAAGCGGCGTTTAAAGCATTTGCGCGAGCTCTGCGGATGGCGGTAGAAATCGATCCGCGGCGCGCCAGTCGGATTCCGAGTTCTAAAGGAGTTTTGTAGTATGGGGTTTGCAGTTGCCCGATCGAGCGCAACTGCAAACCTGCTACTTTCAGTTATTATCGCCCTATAATTAAACCTATGAAAGCTAATAAAACAAATTTAGTTGAGACTAATAACATATCCAATAAAGGTAGTTACAGTATCTCTCCTTCACTCGATGAGAAAGAAGCGAGAGAAACGGCACCAATCTCAGATTTTTCCGACAGAATTTTTGAAGGTGACTGTCGTAATATATTGCCTCTGTTACCAGCACAGTGTGTCGATCTAATTATTACATCTCCTCCCTATGCAGACAAGCGAAGTAAAACCTATAGCGGCATGAAAGCTGATGATTACGTCACTTGGTTTTTACCTATAGCTGAAGAATTGCAGCGGGTTCTCAAACCCACAGGCTCGTTTATTCTCAATATTAAAGAACCTGTTGTCAATGGGGAGCGACACACTTTTGTGATTGAGATAATATTAGCTTTACGAAAACAAGGCTGGCTTTGGGTGGAAGAGTATTGCTGGCACAAAAAGAACTGTTTCCCTGGAAAATGGCCAAATCGTTTCCGAGATTCATGGGAACGCTGCTTGCATTTCACCATGAACAAACAATTTGCTATGTATCAAGAAGCTGTGATGGTACCTATGGGCGATTGGAAAAATAAGAGGTTGACCAAATTGAGCGAGACAGACAAGCAGCGGGACAATTCCAAAGTTGGCAGTGGCTTTGGTAAAAATGTTTCTAATTGGGTCAATCGCGAGCTGGCTTACCCCACAAATGTTTTGCATTTAGCAACAGAATGCAGCAATCGGGGACACAGTGCAGCCTTTCCAGTAGAATTACCAAAATGGTTTATTAAATTGTTCACGCAATATAATGATGTAGTTTTAGATCCCTTCATGGGGTCAGGGACAACGGCTGTCGCTTGTCAAGAGTTAAATCGTCGATTTATTGGAGTAGAATTGAATGCAGAATACTGCACTATTGCTCAAAATCGTTTGCGCGAAGCAACTCAATTAACATTATGGGAGAAAGGCAGTGAGTATTCTATCAATCAGCCCTGATGAGCTAGAAGCTTTGATTAAGAAACAACTCGACATATTTTATGACCGCCGCATTAAAAAGCTTTCACACTTAGATTTGTGGGATACTTTACGGCGAAAAAATCCATATTTGTTTCGTGCTATCGGTATGCAGGATGGCTCGGAAATTGTCAAAGAATTACTTCAAGCGTATATGTCATCATCAGATGAAGGTCTATTTGGTCATATATTTTTTGAGCCAATTGCTCAAGCTGTTGGTGGAGGCGTGGCAGCCACTGATGTCGGCATGGATGTGGTTATTGACACGCCTCAAGCTTACACTGTCGTTCAAGTTAAATCTGGCCCAAATTGGGGAAATGCAGACCAGAAACGTAAGTTAAAAGATAACTTTGAAAATGCTCAGGCTATGTTTCTTAGCAAAAACATTAACAAGCAGTTTAGGGCATTACTAGGACAATGTTATGGACGCGCCACCAGTGAACCGAGTGATAAGCGACTTTATGCAGTCCGGTCTGGTCAGTCATTCTGGGAAGAAATTACAGGCGATCCGGAATTCTATCTTAAACTGATCCGATTAATGAAAGATTATCCTAGTCGGCATCGCCCTGATTATCAAGATGCTTGGAGTAATGCAGTCAATAGATTTACTAAGGAGTTTCTAGAACACTTTTCTACATCAGAAGGGTCATTAGATTGGGAAAAAATTGTTCAGCTTAACAGTGGAAAGATACCACCAAGAAAGCCAAGAAAAAAAAAGTAAGTCCTCTATCTAATTTTAACCATGTGTTCATTATTTGAACCCCTAAAATCCAAAAGCAAGAGCATCAAGCATATGCTTACCCTTCTCCCGCCCCACTTCTTGATATATATCCAAAAGTTCTTCGTAGGCAGTCTCTCCCCCTATAATATTCCAAAACTCATGTCCCATAATGACAGCTTGTTCAAAAGGCGTGTACTTCCTTGCCACTGGCCATTTATAATCTGAACGATTTGGCCCGTAAGGATTGTAAGCCATAGCATAATAAGATTGAGCATCGGGCCGAGACAGTCCGCACAGTAAATGATATCTCAGCAGGCGTTGAATTACCTCCAAACATTGCCCTTTGTTGGGTTTCGATCCTTTAATTTCAAAGAAAAATTTCCTCCCGTCATGGGATAGGACGTACAAATCTGCTTTGACTCTGACCGATCGCGTAACTAAATGGTTCGTTTTTTGAGCCACAAGAACAGCTTCTATCATTTCTTCAAAAGCAGGTTTATTTGCATTATTGTCTGCTGACTGTTCAAATAGCGCTATCTGACGCTCAATTTCATTGATAGCCTCTATGCTAACTTCGCCAGAAATTTCATAGCTTCTGCTTGCTTCTTGGTGATGTTCCAAAGCAATGAGTTTTGCACATTCTTCATAAGTTGTGCCCAAGCTGCTGCTGAAACCTCTTTCAAACTCGTTAATTCGGAGCAATTCTGAGGGCATAATAGCAGCCTGGAATGGTTTCAATTGACCTTTAGAGGATTTGCATGATAAATATGCTGCTGGAATATCAAGTTTCGGTATTAGCCGTCCTCTGTATTCATTGACAAGATTGTCGATGAAAACTTCTAAGTATGCTTTGATTATGACGCGGGTAGTTGAGCTAATAGCTGACATTATTTTACTGCCAACATTCTGTTGACGAGACTTGTTGAAAACTGTAATACCAAATTGGGATGACGATCGTTGGTGAGGAAACTTGACAAGCAGCGGCCAGACAACTTTTTTTAAGCTGGCTAGATTGGGGAGTAGTTTAAAAAATTAACCCTATGGATTCACTAACTTTTTTGCAGAAGATCAAGCTGACAGCGACAAGACAGGAGACTCCTGCCGAATCGGAATCTCAATAGTAAACTCTGTTCCCCCGCCTGGTGCAGAAATACACCCCAAGCTTCCCCGGTGTTTTTCCACTACAATTTGCCAGCTAATCGACAACCCAATCCCTGTGCCCTTACCGGGGGGTTTTGTCGTAAAAAACGGGTTAAATACGTGGCGACGAACCTCTTCCGATATCCCTGGCCCATTGTCCACAATTCGGACAGCTACCCAATTGCTGCTTGTTACTTCTGTGCTAATCCGAATCACGCTAGGATTCGCTTTAATTTCTTCTAGCGATCTCTGCGTGTTCCACTCGTCAATAGCATCGATCGCATTTGCAAGTACATTCATAAATACCTGATTCATTTCTCCCCCATAACAGTCCACTTCGGGCAGGTTTGGGCAATAGTCCCGCACTACTTCAATCGAGGGGCGGTCTGAGTTAAATTTTAGCCGACTCTGTAAAATCATCAGCGTGCTGTCGATCCCTTCGTGAAGGTTGACCGATCTCATTTCATATCCTTCTTGCCGTGCGAAGAGGCGCAAAGATAAAACGATTTCGCGGATGCGATCGGCTCCTAAGTACATCGATTTGAACATTTTAGGCAAGTCGTCTTTGAGATAATCTAGCTCGCTTGTGGCGATTTCTGCTTGTATATCTGGAGCCGGATTAGGATAGTGCTTTTCGTAGAGGTCAAGGATAGTGACCAAAGTTTTTGAATATTCCAGAGCATAAGAAAGATTTCCATAAATAAAATTAATTGGATTATTGATTTCATGGGCTACGCCAGCTACGAGCTGACCTAGCCCGGACATTTTTTCGCTCTGAATGAGCTGGCTTTGCACCTGCTTGAGTTCGTGCAGGGAATTTTCGAGCTCTAGGGCTTTGTGCCGCTCTCGCGCTTCCGATGCTTGCAAAGCTGCTTCTGCAAGCTTGCGTTCAGCAACCTCCTGGTTGAGGCGTTCATTCGTTTGGGAAAGTTCAGCGGTGCGCTGTTCTACTCGCGTCTCTAGCTCTTGTGTCAAAACTTGTAGGTCGGCTTGCGCTCGCTCGCGCTCGACAATTTGCGCCTGAAGCTTTTTAGTTAGATTTCGCAGATTCAGGTGCGTGATAGCCCGAGCTAAAACTTCTTCCTGTTGAAGGGGCTTAGTGATATAATCAACTCCCCCCACATTAAAGCCTTTGACTTTGCTTTCTGTATCGTCCAGCGCGGTCATAAAAATAACTGGGATATCTTTAGTTAAGTCATTTGCTTTTAGATTTTGACAGGTTTTAAATCCGTCCATCTCTGGCATCAGAACATCCAACAAAATTAAATCCGGCTGGGAATATTGCACTTTTTTGAGAGCGCTAGACCCACTGCGAGCTACCCAAACAGTGAAGCCAGATGCGCTCAAAAAATCCAATACTGAACCCAGATTAGTGGGCGTATCATCCACAATTAAAATGGTGCCTCTGTCTAAAGATTCGCTAGTCATTTTTACTCCTCATCTAAACTGTTGAACAAATTCTACTAATTTGTCTTCTTCAAAGTTTTTAGTTAATTCAAGCAACTGATTGACAAAAGGTGCATAACGCATATCTATTGCCTTCAGCTTGCTGGCTCGCTTCTCAATACTGAGGAGTTCACCTTTCATCGCTAAATCGAACAGGACTGCAACTTCTTCCGAAGGGGGAGCAATCATTTGTTGGTCTTGGATTTGGGAAGAGGCATCGGTAAATATACCTTCTGAACTGAAAGTTGTTCGCTCCTCATAAACCCATTCTAAACCTAAATGGTTTCCCAAGCATTCTAATAACTTTTCTGCCCGAATTGGTTTGAGGAGAAAAGCGTTGCAGCCAGCCTGGAAAATGCTGTGGGGATCGCCCGATAAAATGCTAGCAGAAGTTCCGATCGCGATTACATCTTTCAATGCAGGGATTTTTCGGATCCGCCTCACCGCTTCAAAGCCGTCCATGACTGGCATTACTAAGTCAATTATAATACAGTCCGGCTGAAATAACAGCGCTTTATTCACGCAGTCTTGACCGTCCGTTGCCTCCATTAATTCAAACCCAATAGGATCTAAAAGATTAACTAGGACAGAGCGATTTTCCCAGCGATCGTCAACTACTAAAATTTTCCGCCGATCGCCTGAGAAACCCCTGATAATTTTTTCAGTTTCTTTTTGATACCCTTCCCAGTTTTCGGTAATAGGCAACTCTAACTCAAACGAGAAAATACTGCCTTTACCTAAAGAGCTTTTTACTTTCAGTTCGCCGCCCATCATCTCCACTAATTGGCGACTAATTGGCAGCCCTAATCCTGTCCCCTCTATCTGGCTAACTGAACCGCTGGCTTGCTCGAAGGGCAAAAATATTTTTGAGAGTTCCTCCGGCGCGATGCCAATGCCTGTATCTTCTACTTGGAAAATAAATTTCGCTGTTAGGGATTGGGGATTGGCGATTGGTGATGACAAAGATTGCTGAGTCTCCAGCCTGTCTACTTTAAAACTAACGCCTCCTTTTTCGGTGAATTTTATGGCATTACCGAGTAAGTTGATGAGAATTTGCCGCAACCTTTTTTCATCGGCTTGGACGCAAGTGGGAAGTGGAGTTAGCGGTTCGTAAATCAAAGAGATTCCCTTCTGTTGGGCGCGAATCTGGCAGATTTCAGTAATGCCTTGGAGAAAGTCTGACAGGTGAAACTCGGTGAGGTAGAGTTCCATTTTTCCGGCTTCGATTTTGGACAGGTCTAGAACGTCATTGATCAGAGTTAGGAGGTGTTCGCCACACTGATGAATGATGTTAATACCAGAATTTTGCTGACTGGTTAAACCTGTGTCTCGTTTGAGGATTTGGGTATAACCTAAAATGCCGTTGAGCGGTGTGCGAAGTTCGTGGCTCATGTTGGCGAGAAATTGGCTCTTGGCGCGGTTTGCGGCTTCGGCCGCTTGCTCGGCTCGCTGTCGCTCTTGAATTTCCACTTCTAGGCTCGTATTTTTGCCTTTTAATTCCTCGGTTCGCTCTTCTACTTTGACTTCTAAAGTGTGATAGAGGTTGGCATTTTCTAAGGCGATCGCAGCTTGTCCCGATAGCATCCGCAACACTTCTACCCGCTTCGGCGTGAAAGCGCCAGCAATCACGTTGTTTTCTAGGTACAGGATGGCACTTAACTTACCTTGAGATAGGATAGGCGCACACAAAATTGATTTTGGTTTGTGTTGGGCAATGTAGGGGTCGGCGTTAAAGATTTCCTCGCGGCTGGAATCATTTAAAACGACATCTTTCTGAGTTCTGGTGACGTAATTAAGTACCGAGATAGGCACTTGCCCATAAGTTGATACTGGTAAAGATTCTAGCACTCGGACTCGATCTTTAGTCCCCGCCGCTTCTATAACAAGTTGACCCTCTTTTGAGAGAATAAGCGATCCAGTTTCAGCGCCGGCGTTTTCTATCAAAATTTTCATTAACTTGGTGAGCAAGTTAGGTAGAACAATTTCGCTAGAAATGGCAATAGATGCTTTCATTACAGTTGCCAAGTCTAGCAACTCTGGTTGACCGCCTGTAATGGTCAAAGGAGCAATTGTCATCTTAGGATCTAAAGGGGTTTCGGTGACCGCAGGCGATCGCGCTATTAATTTCGGGTATTTTTCTTCTAGATGTTTAACTTTAGCTACAGATCCCCAGCGCATATAGGCATAATAAGCATCGGTCATGTAGGTGCGGGCAATCTTTTCTTTACCCCATGAACAATAGAATTTAGCAGCGAGTTCCTGAGCTAGTGCTTCTTCGTTGATATACTCGTTTTCTTTAGCAAGAGCGATCGCTTTGTCGTACATCTCGATCGCTTCTACTTTTTCGCCTAAAACACGATATTTTTCGGCCTCTACTAAATAGAATTTATGCAGATGATTCATTGGGGCATACTGCGCCCATTTTTGCAATTTCTCTTGATTAGCTTGTACTCGGTTAAGAATGTCCTGTTGGTCGGACTGCGAAGTTTCAGGATACACAGCTAGCCGTACTAGAGAATCGTAGAAATAGAAGATAACAACAGTTAGCTGCCCTGTAGACGATCCGAAAGAACTTTCTACTTGAGGGATGTTCTTTAAAGCTTCCGCGTAATTTTCAAACACATAACAAAGCGCAACTTTGTGCAAGTATAAGTAATGAATTGCCAGTTGGTTGTTGGTTTGCTGATATAGCGGCAGCATTTTCTCTTCGTCGTATACTTCCCCCTTTAACAGGCAGAAATTTGCGCTTTTTCCCATCATGTTTAAGACTGCTTGCCAACAGATTTTTGTATTGTTAAGCGCTGTTTCTTGGCTGATTTTATGAATTGCATCTGTGTAAGTTGCTATCTCTTGTTCGAGTTGCATTAGTTGCTTCCCAACAAAAAACGAGTAATGACTCCACACCATGACGGCATAGCCAGCATATTCTAAATCTCCAGTTTCCAGCCCAGTAGAGAAAGCCGACAGGAAAGGCTCTAACGTATTCCGGACGTGTTCTTTCCAATGTTGAACGGCAGCATACACTAAGTGGCAAGTCTTGACTTCGATTTCTTTGGCATTTAACTTTGACACTAGACGTAAAGCTAATTGGCCCAACTCATAGCCCCGCTCAATATCTCCTACCGCCCCGCAAAGAAGAAGACTATATACCGCATATGCAAAGGGAGACACAGAAGCATTGCCATATTGAACGGATAAATCGACCTGTTTGCACACTGTTAAAGGCACCAGTGCGGGCATCCCAGAATAGCAAGCAGAAAATATACTTGACAAAATCCTGATCGCTGCTAATTGATAAGGATCGGTCATTTCAGGGAGATCGATTAAGTCCTCAATTCGGGTTCCGCTCAAAATTGCCGCAGTTTCCCCCAGCGCCTGGCCAATATCAGATGGGTTTGGCGAGTCGGGAAACTCTACCTCCAACTGCTTTAAGACTTGCAGCCCCGTATTCAATGCTTCGACCAGCTTGTTCTGCGCCATATAAGCTTGAATCTGGACTTCGTACACTTTTACTTTGTCCAATAGCGTGTTGGCGCAGTTTTGTACTATCTCAACGAATCTCTGCATTCCGTCAAAATCACCACTCAAATATGCTGACTCTGCTGCTTCCTCATGCAGCCTTAATGTCAGTTCATACCGATTGTCCCAACTATCTACCGCTAGCAGAGATAAACCCACTTGCAAATATTTGACGGCGGAATCGTGGGCTGTAGCAGCTTTCGCTTTCTGACCTGCAATCAGATTCAATTGGGCTAGTTCATATTTTTGGGATTCAGTGGTAAGTAAGTCAGTACCATAATTGAGTTGGTTAACTAAAGCGAAAATATTTTCTTTTCGGTCTTCGGGCGTTGTACTTTGCAGCAGCAGTTGACCGATTTTTAAGTGGGTCTCTTTTTTCTGCTCATCTGGAATCAAAGAATAGGCAGCTTGCTGCACTCGGTCATGTAAAAACTTGTAGTCAACCTTCACATCAGTTAAGGTAAAACCGCCCGATTCTTCCTGACTAAATACGAGGGGAATTTTGTATTCGTTGCTCAAAGGTAAAATCAACCCAGCTTGAAGTGCTGCCCACAATTGCGCTGCCGTGACTAAGGAAGATTCCTGATTGACAATCGCCAAAACTTCTAAGTTAAAAGTGTTGCCAATACAAGCAGCAAATTTTAATACTTTTTGGGTATCTTCTGGCAATTTGCGTATGTTTCTAGCAATCAGTTCGACAACATTGTAATCGGTGATGCCGATCGCTTGAATTTGCTCGATATTCCATTGCCAACCCCCCTGTGTCCCCCCTTGGTAAGGGGGGATTAGGGGGGTGAAGTTATAAGTCAAAAAATCTTCTTGATAGAGAGTTTTGAGGAGTTGACTTATGAAGAAAGGATTGCCCTGCGTTTTATTAAAAAGTAGAGACGCGAAATTTCGCGTTTTTACAGACAGGGCTTCCGAACCGCCCGATTCATTTAAAGTATCCGCAATTAATTCTTCGACATGAACTAGGTGTAATGGTTGAAGGACAATATTATTCACCGTCGCACCACTTTGGCGAATCTTGTCAATTGTTTGAATCGTCGGATGAGTTGGAGAAACTTCGTTATCTCGATATGCCCCAATCAGCAATAAATACTTGCTATCAGAATCAGTTATTAGCAATTCAATTAACTTCAACGATGCTGAATCCGCCCACTGCAAGTCATCGAGGAAGATAACTAAGGGATGGTCAATAGTCGTAAATACGCCAATGAATTGTTTAAAGACGCGGCTGAAACGGTTTTGAGCTTCAGTTGCCCCTAGTTCTGCTACGGGTGGCTGTTTGCCAATAATTAATTCGACTTCAGGGATAACATCAATGATGACTTGTCCGTTATCGCCTAAAGCGGATAACAGTTTTTCTTTCCAAGTTCGGATTTCTACTTCGCCTTCGGTTAGAAGTTGCTGAGTTAAGGATTGGAATGCTTGAATCAGGGAAGCATAAGGAATATTGCGCTTGAACTGGTCAAATTTCCCCGCAATAAAATAGCCTCGTTGCCGCACAATGGGTTTGTGAACTTCATTGACCAAAACTGTTTTGCCTATCCCGGAATAACCGGAGACCAGCATTAATTCGGTGGTGCCACTGGCAACGCGATCGAAAGTTTCTAGAATTTCTTCAATTTCTTTGTAGCGACCGTAGAGCTTTTGCGGTATATTTAATTGCCCTGCTTTATCCGCACTTCCAACAACAAAGTTGGAAATATCTCCGCTAGCCTGTAGTTGGATAAAACAAGTTTCTAAGTCAAATTTTAGTCCCTCTGTGCTTTGGTAGCGGTCTTCAGCATTTTTAGCTAATAACTTCATCGCAATCGCTGAAATTTGGGGTGGGATTTCAGGATTTAGCTGGTGAGGGGGAATGGGAGTTTTGGCAATATGGCTGTGTACCAATTCCAGCGGGTCTGTGGAATTAAAGGGCAACTCGCCTGTGAGCATTTCATAGAAGGTAACGCCTAGTGAATAAAAATCAGTGCGGTAGTCAATTGACCGATTCATCCGGCCAGTTTGTTCTGGCGACATATAGGCGAGTGTGCCTTCGAGCAAATCTGGATGGCTGAGCGTCGAATTTTCTCGCTCCAGGCGCGAAGCGATGCTGAAATCAATAATTTTAACTTTTTCAGTGGCGGGGTTGATGATAATATTTTGTGGCTTTACATCTTTATGAATAATGTTATGTTTGTGGAGTTCTGCTAAGGCAGAGACAAGCTGGAGAGCCAAAGAAAGAAATTGAATGATTGAGACTTTTTTACCCTTCATCCAATCATTGAGAGACTCGGAGCCGGAATCTTCTAATATCAGTGCTAAACCGTTTTTATAGCTTTCTAAACTAATGGCTTTGATAATCGATTCTACGTTCAAGCTGTGCAGGATTTGATATTCGTGTCGCAAGCGGGTGATGTCCGAAAGAGTGGGATACTCAGCCTTTAGCCTTTTGACGATCACGCTGGAAAAGTCTGAATCCTTCCGAGCGCGATCGACTGAAGTTCTTATCCCGCTGTGGAGGGTTTCAACGAATTGATAGCCAGCTAAGTTGATGGTCATTGTTATTCTACCGATCGCAAGGGAATTGAGTGTGAGGTTAAGGCCGGTTTTAAAAGTTAATTATTATTGGAGCTGATCGTAACATAGTAATTTACTCAACAAAAGTGAGCTCATGTTTCGCTTCTGGCAATCATGGTCTCATGAGATTGTGTTGTTAACTGTGCTGCCTCAAGGCGCGTTTTGGGTGTTTGTTGGGGGATTAGTTGGCTGCACTTTCAAGGGGGATGTCGATCGAGTGTTTTGCCGTTGCTGATAATTATCGTTGTCAACCATCACCTCAAACCGAATCATCTATCCATCCGTAAGCCGAACAATCCCAATGAACAGGCGGCGTTTCATACTGGGGGTAAGTCATTTCACATTGGGGACACCGGTCAGTAAACAGTGGGTGGGTATCCAAAAGTTCTAACTGTTTTTCTTTCTGGTGTCCACCGCTGTCTCGGTTGCAGAATCAATTCGCCACCATAGTAGCTTGCCCCTTCGGCTTCCCACACTTCATCGGGTTCAGCGTTGGCGTCTGCTCAAAAGTCGGGGCAAGTGTCGGTGTCTGAGCCTGTGGGATGAACTGCACAGATTAAGTGTGGGTTGGGGGCGATCGAGGAGAGAGCGATCGCATTCGGGAAGTTTGGGCATGGCGACAGTGGGGTTTGGTTTTAGTTTGGCTCAAAATCAGAGTTGGCGGCAATCGCTGGCGCTGTGTAGCTTAGGCTCCCATTAGGTTCCTCGCTCCTTCAAGATAGAAAAGCCTGAGACGTTCGCCCAAAGGAGTCAAATCAGGCTCGCAGTTTAAAGGAGTCCTTAATAGTTCAACTTGTGCTCCATTTACCTCTGCCACCAAAACGAGTTCGTTTCCTGTTGCAGCTCCTGTAAACTTAGGAAAAAAATCATTTGGTAAAAATTCATTAGTGATGCCGTGCCTCTCCGAGAACTTTAGGTGAGTCCAGTCTATGTCAATTCGCTCGAAATCGCGGCTTTTCAAGTACGTTCTATTATGAACTGTACCAAAGCCTTTTCCAAGTTCCCTTGCAACAGTTCGACTCATGTTATAAAGTTCCCGATTAAGCTGTTGAGCAAGTTCTTTAAAAGACTGGCGTCGGGCATAATCAGATGAAGTTGATACTTTATTTTGAATTCGAGCAATATATTGTTGGGCATTGCGAGCGTTCTCAGTTTCAGAAATGCAAGCTATCAAGGCTTGTTGTAGCTCGGGTATAGATTGCCAGCGGTAGTCGATTTGAGTTCCAAAAGCTCGGTCAAAAATTCCATTCACTTTAGCCAGCAAATCATCAGGGATTTTAGCCAGAGCTTTTTGACTTTCCGGTCTTTGATGGGGCATTCTTCCTTCGTGGTCGAGCAAAGTGACAGGAGGCGAACCGACGATCACAAAAAATAATATCCCGCAGCATTGCGTAATATCTGCCCTGGGGTCGCGCTGCATACTGCTATTTACCTGGAGTTCGGGAAGTGCTAAAAATCTGTTTCCCAGTTGCTGCCAAGCGGGGGTTAAAATAGTTTTGTCAGTATCGGATTCATTAAACGATATGCCAAAATCTATAAGAACTGGAGCGCTGAGGTCATTGTTGCGGATGATAATGTTATCCGGTTTGATATCTCGGTGTACGATGCCAGCCTTGTGACAGTATAGTACGGTATCTAGAAGTTTCAGGACAAGATTAACAGCATCCCCAATCCCCATAGGTTGACCGAGCTCTAGGACTTGAGAAAGTGTTTTCCCTTCAATAAATTCACCAACCATGTAAAGCGGAACGTCGGCAGCAAATTGGTCGGAATTCGAGTCAATTAATTGCGGGATGCCGGGGCAATCGAGGGTTCTCAACGCAGCAACCTCTCTGTCCATTCTCTTGCGTCTTTCAGGATCTTTCTGATTTTTGAGTTTTTTTAATACACAAGTCTGAGACAAAATTTTAGGATCTTTAGGTTGGACAAGAAAAGTCTCGCCTTGTCCGCCACCACCAATCGGTTTGACTATTTCCCATTTTTCATCCCAAGGTTTGTTTTTCTGTTTGCTCATAGTTTTAAAAGTGTGGGTTGACGGAGATGATTACTCGTTCGCAAAGCGAGCAGAATTCATATAAAAATATTCGGGAGTTTTGCCTGACCATAATACAGTATATACTACACCATCCTGGGTTAGGCACTTAAGGCACAGCAGCACTTGGAGGCAGGCCCACACGCATCCACTGATACCGTAGCTGAGATAACGGCTTTCCGATGGTATGAGGTAAAGAAATATTAAGAAACCCCCGGTAGAGACTGGGTTATTTGAATCAAAACGCCAGCACCCCATCTAAAGTTTGCAACCAGAGAGCGGCCATTGGAGCGATCGCCAATGCTGTGTAGGTTCGCAGACTCAATAAAATTGGTGCCGACAAGCGTGAAATATTTTGGCAGACTAACTGGAATCAGCGCGGACTCACGGCATCTGTAGGTTTTTCGCTCGGCTTTCCCAAATAAAGAATACCGAGAGCAATTCTAGCTCCCGGTATGAGTTTTTCCAATTCCGTTGTTGTTAGGTAAATCCCATCAGGCTCAATTTGGTAAAATTTGTCTCACTCAATTAAGCGCAGCCTTCTGCGTACTGAGTTCACCATTCGTTACACCAAACGCCGATCGTTATTGGTTAGCCTGTTCCAGGGTCGGATTCGCTGTAGTTCCAGCAATTTGAGCCAAATTAATCTTGACGACTTTATTGCGAGCTTTAGTCACTTTGGGCAGCGTTAGCGTTAGAATGCCATCTTTGTATTCAGCTTGCACAGAGTCGTTTTCAATGTGTGCGGGCAAGGGAAGCGTCCGGTGGAATTTGCCATAGCGGAATTCTGAGCGGACGTAGCCGGGTTTTTCGTCTGTGTTTTCGTAGCGGCGTTCGCCAGAGATAGAAATTGCTTCCCGAGTGACTTGAACGTCAATGTCTTTGGGGTCAATTCCAGGCAGTTGCGCTTTTAATACAAAGTTGTCCCCAGCATCAGCAAATTCCACAGCGGGCACCCAAGTGGCTTGTGAGTTATCTTTCGTTGTTGCCCGTTGGTCAAAAACTTTATCGAGTTGCTGGCGGATCGTTTCAATTTCTGTGAATGGTTGCCAATAGCGCATCAACATAATCTGTCACCTCAAAGATTGGTAAGACTTTATAACGAAAGTTTGGGTTGAAGCTCGTTGCTTACAGTTATCATGATGCCGCTTTATAACTGGGAGCAACAGCCAGGAAAACCCCACTGAGTTGGTCGTATTTACCAGAATGAACGTGAAAGAATCAGAATTAATTGGCAGTGAAGAAAACCGTACAAAGCTATTCCTAGAAACCGACAATACTGGGGCAACGCCATGATGAGCCAGCCGATCGAACTCTGCACGGCGCGAGCGTCGGGGGAAGGAGCGCTGGTGTTGCCAACCGTACAAAAAATGCGGTGCGGGTGATGTGTAGCAGGGTAAGGAGGTGCAGAGCGGGCGCAAGCTGCTTTCTAATAGCCATCGCTCGCTCTCTGAGGGATCTCGCATAATCCCGATCGAGCTTAAATATCTCCCTTATTTCTTAGTCCGCAGAGGCGGACTTAGTTTGTGTAGTTGCGGTTTCAACCGCCGAACTATCGAGGTCGTAGCTTGTATTAACCACCCCCACTCAATCTATCCAAATTTCGTCAAGAACCGGAAAGCATCGAGTACGTGACTCGCGCAAACGTAAGGCGAAGTATTGTAAAAAGCTTGCCAAGCCGCCGCTTTATCTTCGTCGTATTTACCGGCTCTTTCCGGGTATTTTCCTTGCCAATTCAGCCGGACTGCGTGACCGACTAATACATCTAAAACGATGTATTCTTCTACTTGCAATTCAGGGTTGCGCTGGGCGATCGCCGCCAACTCCATCAGCGCCTCAATATTGACTTGTCGGTATTCCGGGGCGACAATTTTATTGAGCAAATGCTCGATTTGTAGCGCAAAATTCTTTTCGCCCGGCGTCATTTCCGATAATATAATATGGCTATCTAACCGATTGCGCCGCTCTAATTTGTCGCCAATTATCAAGCCTTTGCAGTGCCGCAGCAGTCCCCAAACACTCGGATAAAAATCCTTCGGTACGCGATTGACTGCACCTTCCATTTGCCGCTTCCGCCGCCATCCTCCCGCAAGCATTTGCGATTCTTCGGAAACTGGCGCTACTACCCATTCAATATCTTTTTCCTGCTGTTTGACGCGCAGGGATTCTTGCTGTTTGAGGATTTGATTCATTTCCTCGTATTCTGTCAACACTTGGCGCAGGCGATTTTTGATTTCAAAGGGACTTAGCTGCATTAAATGTTCGTAAGCTTCATTTTGGGTCACTGCCAATTCGCGGGCTAATTCGCTTGTTAACAGCAGAATAAAGTAGCTAACTCTCAGTGTCAGCAGACCTTTAAATAATTGCGGTTCTGCTTTAATTAGGACGCTGAGGTAAATTAGAATTTCTTGGGTGAGAACTCGATCGCGAATATCTTCTCCGCAGAATTGGCGAATTTTGTCCATCACTTCCGTGTAAGAACCTGGTCGCGAAATTATCGAATCTTCGCTGTAGGCTTTCCCCACAGCAATTTGTTTTTGCCGCACCAAAATATCTGTCACCGCATCGGACAAGCTAATATCAACTTTGTCCAGCAAACCTGCGGCATGGCGGATGACTGCCCATTGGATTTTTGATTGCGAACTTTCTCCAGCTTTTGTATAAACTTCGTTGAGCAAATCGACAACTTTAACTGTTTCTTCAGCACCTCCAAATCCTGTATCAAAATTTAAGCCTTTGAGTCTAACTAAGGTGTGCAGCAACTCAACTTGTTCGTACATATTTTCGGAATCTCGCAGGCTAGTTAGCAAGAATTGAGTATTAGTTTCGCACTCTAATTTAAATTCTTGCGTGTGACCTAAAGGCCAAGTTTTTTCAGAATTGTAAGTTAGATAGCTGCGCGTTTCTACTGCACCTGTCACCGGAGATTCGGTAAATTCAAAATCGTGCATCAAATCAATTCTCTCCGTGCCTGCAGTCAGCATTAACTGCTTAAGATTTCCGAGTTTAACTGGCGTGTTGTTACAGTGTCCATCCCGGAATTCCTTCATTAATTCTAACAACGCTTCCCGGCCGGTTTCCAGCATCGTGTGAGTCAGCATCAGCGTTACCGTAGGGCGTCCCAACTGATACCAGTGGCGGTGAATGTGAGCTATTTCGCTCTTGATTTGAGCTACTAAAAAATGGTAATCTAAAGTTAAGTAAAACTCTTGTCGGTTCAAAAATGAGGGGAGAAATACGATCGCCTCTTCGCGAATTTTAAACACCCGAGAAGTTGTTAAACTCCGCAAACGGCGCACGGGGCGGCCGGTTAAGCCTAATTGGTCGTTGCGTCCAATTTGCGTGTAAATAGCTGATAATTCTTTAGTCTGGCGGACTTGAATTGGATCTACCTGTTTTGGGGTTTGTGCCGCAATGCCGTTAGCGGCTAATTCTGCTTGCAAATCTTCGTCTTCAGCTAACAGTGCAATTTGCACTAAAGGTTCTCTCTGTTGGCCCACTGAGAGGTGCCTTCCCAGCGGGTCGATGTCGCCAACTGCGATTAATCCTTCGTTCAGCAATTGACCGAGAAAATACAAACTTTGCGCCCAAACGAGGGGAATATTTTCATTGGGTAAGCGCTGCTGGCTGCGGGGATTTAGCTTTTCTGCTTCTATATTTTCGGCGGGGACGTAGTACAATTCGGGTAGCAGCGGCAAACCAGAGCGATCGACTGCGAGAGATTCCAAACGCTGCTGGTACTCTTGCACTTGGGCTTGATTTCCCTGAAATATGCCGTCCAAGAGCAAATAAGTGAAAAATAGCGGCCACTCGCATTCAATGTGCTCGAACTGCCTTAATTCTGTGGGTTCGTAGTGCAGGCGATCGGCATCTTCCAACACTGTTTGGTGTCCGTCCCGCAGAAACCGCTTGCAGCCGTATTTTCCTTGCAATTTGTCAATAATCTTATTTCGAGTCCGTTCTATTAATTCTCGGTCTTCCACAGCAAAAGCCGGAAAACTAATCACGCTCAATAAAGCAGCATCTACTTCTTTTGAACTAGATTCGCGAGGCAAAAGCGATTCCAAAGTTATGCGGCTTCTGGCAATTTCGTCTGGCAAAACGTGAATAACCGATGCTTGAGAGCCTTTAATCCCGAACAAATCTAACCCATTTATTGCTTCCAGCGCTGCTTTTGCCATGCCAACTGAACTGGCGTTCAATTCTGCATTGCCACGATTGATTTTATGGCCTCTTTCCCAAATTCCGTAATCGGGCGTGCGGTAGGCTCTACCGATGTAGTAAACTAAATTTTGCACGAAATTGACTTCATCTATTGTAAAAATTACGTGCAGCCCGGAAGCCGTCATTTGAGCAAGAATTAATAAGAATATAGATGTAGCGTCTAACTGTAAATGGCCCCACTTGTCATCACCGACAACAATACTTCCAGTTTGAGTGTTGTATTTAGCGTGCAGGGCATCTAGGGGCGACTGAGTATTTTTAAAATGTTCTACTTTGCTCGATTGCTGCATCATCGCAAACAGCAAACCGCGCATCAGTTTGACTGTGCTGTGTTCGAGTTCAAAAGTTCTGCCCTGATCGCCATCAATTTTGCGGTAAGCTAAACCCAAACCCCAAACCGCGAGAATGCTATACACGTTGTCGCGCACCCAGGCATCGGTGTAGTCGCCGTGGGCGTTAACGGCGGTACTCGCCGGCAGCAAACCAGTAATTGGATTTTGGCGCTTGAGGATGATGTTTTTGATTTGCTGGTAGTAATAATCTAACCTGGTTTGCCGCTGGGTTTTTGCGATCGCCATTTCGTTTTCCTTCTTTTTCCTGATGCGAGTAGATTTGCGGTGAATAGACTTTTAAATATATCAGATATTAGATCATTTCTCAAGTTATCCAAACACAAAAAGGTAATTGCCATGTCTACCAAAAACCGCAATAACAACAGCGTTCCTTTCGTGAAAGTTGTCTACTCTACAGTGAAAATTAATGGTAAAATAGAGCTAGTACCGATGGAATGGTACGCAGACGGCTCTGTCAAAAAAATCGAACACTAATGCTCGATCGCACTTGGCGGGCCAACTCTAATGAACTTGCGCGACCTGTCGCTTACAAAAAAACCGGTTTCTGGGCCACCGGACGATGACTTAACAGACTATTGGTGGCAGAAACCGGGTTTTTTGCCACCAAGACTGGTCTAGCGTCGATCGCCAATCTAAGCTAATTTAAATAACTAGGTGTGTAGGAATCTCAAAGAAAAAAATATGGATGGATCGCGCCCGCAATTTTCAGTGCTGGGACTACCAGTTCACATATTAGATGATTATGCAGGTTGGCTGATGGAGCGCCTGCATCAAGGGTTAGGAAGTCACGTCGTGACGCTGAATGCTGAAATGGCGATGCAAGCCGAGCAAAATCAAACTTTAGCAGATGTAATCCGCAAAGCGGAACTGGTGATTCCCGACGGTTCGGGAGTAGTGTTGTACTTGCGGCTGCGTGGCAAACCGGCACAGCGCTATCCGGGGATTGAATTAGCAGAATCGCTGCTGCAACAAGCTGGAAAATTACCTGATTCGGAACCACTATTTTTCTTTGGAGGTTCCCCAGGAGTAGCGGCTGCTGCGGCCCAAACTTGGCAGCAAAAGGTTAACGGATTGTCGATTGCTTCTCAACACGGTTATCTTTCCGCAGATGAAGAAAAAGACTTCCGTGAAAGCCTCAAACAAATGCAGCCCAAACTAATTTTTGTAGGCTTGGGAGTGCCGCGCCAAGAATTTTGGATTGCCGAACACCGACACCTTTGTCCTCAGTCAATTTGGGTGGGAGTTGGTGGCAGTTTTGATATTTGGGCGGGAACAAAAGACCGCGCGCCGGCTTGGTTTTGCGACAATCATTTAGAATGGCTGTACCGACTTTATCAAGAACCTTGGCGCTGGCGCAGGATGTTAGCTTTGCCACAGTTTGCCTTGAAAGCTTTGGGGAATTTTCGAGCTTAAATTAATTATTTCAACAGCGCGAAGGAAGAACTGCATCTTCTTCTTTCTCCTCCTTCGCGTTCTTAGCGCCTTCGCGGTTCATTTAATCTTACCATTTATTTATATTAGGCATTGTACAAAAAATATTTTATGGTAATAAAAAAAACGCCGCTTTTTTCTGGTTAAATGCTTGACTTTGACCAGTTAATTATGTATTATTTAATAATGGAAGTGGTGGTAAAAAATTTATTTTTACCACCACTTCCATTATGTATAATATACCACAATAAATCCAAGAAAGTCAATAGGTAATCCTTTCTTTTTTAGGGCAGAGTTGGGTGGGGGCGGGTTTATTCAAATTGTTGGTACTTGTTAGATATTATTGGTGAACCCCCCCCCTACAGGTTAATCCAGAATGGTGCAATATCTCAGCCGAACTTTTTTTGACTCTAGCTACACAATGTAAGGAGAATCGATCGCCTTTGCCCGATTAATCGCCACCAAAGTCTGGTAAATCAAAGCCGAAATCTCAGCGCGGGTAATATCCCGCTGCGGCGAAAGCCAATCGCGGGAAGGATAATTAACCACAATCTTCAAAGCAGTTGCTGTGGCGATCGCACTTAAAGCAAAATTAGGAATTTGAGAACGATCGTTGTAAACTTTCAAAGAATCAGGATTGCCGCCCTTGAGTTCCAAACCGTTAACCAAAGATACGATCGCCTCACTCTTAGTCAAATTCTGATTCGGGCCGAACTTCAACCCGGGAAACCCCGCCAAAAAACCCCCCCGATTTGCCCGTTCGATCGCACTTCTCGCCCAAAAAGTAGCAGAAACATCAATAAAATTTGTAGCCGGCACCCTCGGAATCGGACTAAACGCACTCACCAACAGCGCCGCATATTGAGCACGGTTTAAACTGTCATCAGGCCTAAAAGAACCGTCAGGAA
This sequence comes from Microcoleus sp. B3-D2, assembly GCF_036705345.1. Classification (NCBI taxonomy): domain Bacteria; kingdom Bacillati; phylum Cyanobacteriota; class Cyanophyceae; order Oscillatoriales; family Microcoleaceae; genus Microcoleus; species Microcoleus sp. B3-D2. Next base: position 27,242 of record NZ_JAUBUG010000001.1, on the reverse strand, counting down.
AACCGCTAATTATATTCGCCGCAGCCAAAGCTTCAATAAACTTCTGTGCCCAATGTCCAGAAATATCGCTGAACACCGCACCGCCGATATTCGGATTGCCCCCGCCCTTTCTCACCGCAGCTTGCACAGCTTTCAAAGCATTCACTTTCCCGTAACCAAACCAATCGCTGCGACCGTTGTTAGGATCGTAATTTCCCATGCGATTGCCCAACTGGGGATCGGGATCGGGATCGACAATTTTCTCAGCAGTTTGTTCGAGAATTCCCCGCACCTCCCGCGCCGTCAAACGGGGGTTAGCCGAAAGTATCAACCCTGCAACCCCAGCGACTACTGGAGTGGCGCTGGAAGTACCGCCAAAAGTATCCGTATAGTCCCCCCAGTCGTAGCCCCGATTACCGACTCGATCGGCAGTAAACACCCCCAAACCGGGCAAATACTGCGTCACCTGCGGCGGCGTGGCGATAAATCCAGTTTCGGGCAACCAAGTTCCCGGCGGCGCGTTGTTGCTGGGGGCGCAAACCGAGATGCTGCTGCCCCAATTGCTGTAGGCTGCTTTTTTGTTGAGGGAAGTGGAAGCGCTGACGGCAATTACGTCGGGGTGAACGGCAAATCCGTTTAGCCATCTAGTTTGACCCTCCACGACGTTGTTGGGCCAGCCTTTCTCGTTAACAGTACCGTTGACTGGGCGGTTGGCATTCCCCGCAGCGAACAGAATAACGCAGCCTCTGCCGCCCCGCCCTTGGGTTCCTGCTTTGGTGATGACTGCACTCTGCCGCAGGGAAAGGGGATAGTAAACTGCAGCAGGCCCCCAACTGCAAGAAATGACGGCGGCACCTTTTTCGATCGCCCAATTAAATATTTTTTCGACAGAATTGTCATCGAGAAAACCACTGGTACGGATGGGCATCAGGGCGCATCCGGGGGCGACGCCGACAATGCCTTTGCCGTTTTCTTCTGCAATGGCGACGCCGGCACAACTTGTGCCGTGGTTGTCTGAGTCGGCGACTGGCATCGGGGAAGTGTCGCCCTCTTTGAAATCGATGGGTGAGACGATTTTGCCTTGGCCTTGAAAGTCTGGGTGGGTGATGTCAACTGAATCGTCGGCGATCGCAATTACGATCGATCGAACTCCACGAGTCATGTCCCAAGCTGGTTCGGCATAAATTTGAGCACCGCCGACAAGTTGGTTGCCGCCTTTGTTATTGAGATACCACTGTTTGGGATAAAGCGGATCGCGGGGCGTGTAATGCTGCTGCGTCTCTACTAAAATGTTGGGTTCCGCTACGAGAACTTCTGGATATCTTGTCAGGCGGTTGGCAATTTTGACCGGGTTTTCTGTTGCTTGTTTTGTGACTTCGCAGACGAAGGTGTTGGGAATTCCTTCTACTGGCCGCACTATTTTTAAAGCTGCTGCATTGGCGATCACCTTTCGCGATTGTTCGTCTACTTGTTCGCCAAATTGAATCGTAATTTGGTCGGTTAAATAAAAGAATGTACTCGGATTGTTCGCGGGGCAATAGACGTGGCTGGCAAAAGCTACAGCATCGCTGGCGCGGGCTGCTTGCATTGCTGCTTCTAGGTTAGAGGCCGCAACGAGATATTCATCGAGATTGCTTTGGCCGACGCGGCGGTTGAGTTTTGCCCCAGTTGTTGCAGCCCAATCGTTTGAGGCTGATGCTGTTGATGAGGGGCGGACTGTAAAGCGATCGTCCGCTTTTGACAGCAGCAATTCGTCGCCGCCGCGCTGCAAAATCACTGCCAGACTTTCTTCTGGAACTCCGATACCTTGATAATTTTGGAGAGTGTCGGAGGTCGGTTTGCCGGGTTGTACCATCAGAAATGTTCCTGTTTGACTTTGATGTCTATTTATCAAACATATTTATAAGGCGTCAGGGATGTTTTTACCATGAGGGGTTTGAAACTGTAACTAACAGCGGTAGTTTTTCCATCAGTCCGCGTCGGACTTAGTTTGTGCTATCGCGTTGCTAGCGGTTTCAACCGCCGAGTCTTTTTCGAGATCGGCGAGTTTTTCAGATAAACACGCTCAAATAAACACGCTAGGATTAACATTAAAAAATTCTCCCAGCGCCTTAGCTTGCGCCTTGCTAATCGCCCGTTTCCCATTAACCACCTCAGAGACTACTCCTTTGGAACCAATCACGCCCACTAAATCGGCTTGTTTGAGTTCGCGAACTTCCATGAAATGCAATAGAACATCCCGGGGAGTCACTTCTGGATCTGGGTAATATTTTGATTCGTATTCTTCGATCAACAGCCCCCAGAGACTCAGTAAAGTTTCTTCTTCTACTGTTAATTCTTCCTTAGACATCAGAAAATCAACTTCTGCGAGGGCAAGATCATTATCTTCTTCGTTCAGGATTGGCTTAGGCTGAGATTTAGCCAGCAGTTGACCGTAAGCTGTTTTTTCAATTGTGATGTTCATTTCTCATTCCTTTGCTTGCTTACTTAGACATGGTTCTCAAGTAGAAGGTGGGTGTTTGTTTCTCGGCATCATAATTTTGACGTTTGGAGTAAATGTTTTGGAGTGATTGAATACATCAGGGAATCTGTAATGTTTCCCTGATGATTTTAGTGGAACTTAACCTATTTTATGTTTGACTTCATCTTCATCATTCCACTTGATATTGTCATATTCGCTATGGGTTAAAAATTTTTTAAAATATATAATTTTGGCGGGATAGTTGATTTTTACGATTAATCTATACTGATTGCCTTTAATATTAAATATGGTATATCCACAGACTTGATCGACCGATTTGGAATATCCCTGTCGAATCTCTTCTAGTGATTCCCAATCGTTGTCTTTGATGGCCTTGCGCCAGACTGCGATCGCAGCCTTGGCATCGTCGGAGTAGGATTCGATCGCACTCTCCAGATTTTTCTTGGAAATTAGCCTCATTCCAGTACCGTTTTTTACACGACACCTCTATGTTCTCAGACTGAGAACTTTCTGTCAAGTCTCTACTTGAATTTTTCCTAAAGAGCCTTTTGCCCGATCGAACCCTTTGACATTTCAACAAATTTGGTTTACACTTAGCCGGTTGCGATCGCCAATGGTAAGATCGGCTCAAGCTAAATATTTTTTTAAAGCGCACAGGCGCAAAGTAATTTCATGGTATACTCTGGAACTGTTTGCTGGCTTCGCTCCACTGCCCGGATTACGATCGGGGCGATCGCAGCTTTTACCCTGTTGCAACCGCTCCAAGTCCAAGCACAACAACCTTCTGGGCCAGAGAACCAACCGCAAGTCGAACCCGCCGACGACCCCACAGACCCCAACAATCTTCGCCCTCTGACGCAAGACAGCAGTCTGCTGAGCGTCCAAGGAGGCCAGCGTTTGATGACAGAAGCCAGCAGTGCTATTTCCAATCAAAATTACACACTCGCCAGTCAAAAACTCCAAGAATCCCGCCAAATTTTCAATCAACTGTCCAACTTTTACCAACAACTGGGGAGCAGTTTTGCCGGAATTGACATCCGCTTGGCCGAAAGCCACCGCACCAAAGCTGTAGAAACAGCCCAAATGCGGGACGAAGCTACCTACCGGCTGGCGTTGGTACACCGGGCGCAAAATAAGCCCGAACTGGCTGTGCCCCTGCTGATTCAGATTATTCGATCGCAGCAGCCAACTCGCGACTTGGGCAAGAAAGCTTACCAGCAGTTACTGGAATTGGGTTTTGTGGATTCGCCCTTTCCCCGGCCAGCCAGCAGTCAACCGAGCTCCTCGACAAAATAGTTCCACTAAAATCTAAATTACAGCCGTTTATCAGAGAAACCAATGGTTACACCGTCTCAAGTAGCAGAAATGATTAAGGCAGGGTTGCCCGACGCTAAAATAGAAGTTGAGGATTTGACCGGTGGCGGTGACCACTACCAGGCGAGAGTCGTCTCTGCAGCCTTTGAAGGAAAAAGCCGAGTACAGCAGCACCAACTGGTCTACGGCGCTCTCAAACAGGCAATGGCTAGTGAAGCCATCCACGCTTTGGGCTTGGAAACCTTAACTCCCGCAGAATGGGAAGCGAAAAGTCAAGTCGCTTAATTGTTGACTTGCAAGTGCATACCACAAGTTTGTGCAGGTGTCAATAGTTGCTTGAAATACAACTGCTCCACTTACGCACAAAAACCCATACAACCCGGTTTTTTTACCGGAATCTATGGCTGTAACGAAAGATTTTCGTAAAAAACCCGGTTTCTGCGTCAGTCAACGTTTAAAAATTTTCAAACAATATTAGGAGCTACCATGAGTACAACAGCACATCAAAGAATTGACGAGTTGGTTAAGCAAAACAAAATCATGGTGTTTATGAAGGGCAATAAGTTAATGCCCCAGTGTGGTTTTTCTAATACTGTGGTGCAAATTCTCAATACTTTGGGAGTGCCTTACGAAACTGTTGATGTTTTGGCAGACCAGGAAATTCGTCAAGGCGTTAAAGAGTATTCCAACTGGCCAACAATTCCCCAAGTTTATATCAACGGCGAGTTTGTTGGCGGCTCGGATATTATGATCGAGATGTATCAAAAGGGCGAATTGCAAGAAGTTGTAGAAGTGGCTTTGGCTTCTTAAATTAGACAGAAAAAACATATCCCCAACTTCTTAAAGAAGTCGGGGATATAACAGCAATCGCGTTTAACGTGGAATTAGGTTGATTTACTTAATTATTCGTTATAGCAATACTAAATCATTTGTGAATTTCTTACTCCCTCCCCGCCAGTTCGGGGAGGGCTGGGGTGGGGTAAAAAATTTACGGCTCATTTAGGATTGCTATACCAGGCTCTGCCTGGGAACGCAATGCGGTCGGCTCGGCATCGAATTTTTAGGCTCCCAAAGCGAGGCCGAGCCTCTGGACATCGGTTCCCAGGCAGAGCCAGGGAACCCGTTACAATTCCCAATTCCCAATTCCCAATTCCCAATTCCCAATTCCCAAATCATCAAGGGTTTATCCAACCGAATTTGCTATTTAATAGTAGTCGGCTTCAGTTTGGGTCTGTGGCATTGCAAAATTGGAGGGGTCGTGAATGTAACGCGCTGCTTCTTCCTCTAGTCTGTGAATCAGATAGGGTTCCAGACCGTTGGAATGCCGCAGGGCTGCTAAATACCCGTCTAAGTAAAGCCGCAGGTCATCGAAGCGATAACCTCTATTCCACATTTCGACGAGGGCGTCGGTGAGTTTTTGGTAGTGCCGGATTGTTTGGGTGTCTTGTAGCATGGTGTGAGGTTGAAATCCTTTGTGGTTTGTATAATGACGGCGGGATTTAGGAATGGCCTCGATTGATGCTGAGTGGCTCCGCTTGAGGCGATTTCTAAATAAAAGTTTTTACCCTGCTCTACAGGCTACCCTCCATAAAAAATTTCACTCGTTGCAATGCAGTTGCTCGACTTTTGGCGCGCACCTAGATAATTCGCTGTGCGTTTAATGGAGTCGGGATGTTGCTGAATTTGGCGGTCAAAGTGGCTGAGTCTTCCGGCTACCGAGCTAACGGTTGGAGGAATTCTAGTTTCACTTGCGCGATTTGTCAACCTCCTGGGAGTGGGGGCTGGGTCGGGGGGTTCGCTTTTGGCAGGCGGTTGGGGCATGGGATCGATCGGCTTTACACTGTCTTATTTTCATTGTAAGCTTACCGCCAGAATGATTTAACCTTTCTGCAGGCTGACCCTCGGAAATTGAGCCAATATTTAAAAGTCCTAGCCTAGGTATGTCCGCTGCTTTAAACGCAGCTCATGCTTGAGTAGCGATGGTTACAAAAGCTTGACAAAAGCTCTGTTAACCTTGTAGCAATTAGTGATATGGGAAGCTCGCCTCTGTGGAATCTGCAAGTATTTCAATTGTTGAAGGGAATCCGCACCTGCGATCGCTCTTGGGCTGGCATCTACAGCAAGTCGGTCACTGGGTGCACCAGTCAGCGGATATCAGTCACGCTAGGGAAATATTTTTCAGCCGTCAGCCCACCCTAGTCATTCTGGATGCCCAATTGCCGGATGGGGACGGTTTGGAATTTTGCCACTGGCTGCAACAGCAGCAGCAGTCGCTGATTTTGATGCTGTCGGCGCGGAATTCGGAATCGGATATTGTTGAAGGTTTGAAGGCGGGGGCAGACGATTACCTGACTAAACCCTTTGGGATGCAAGAATTTATGGCCAGGGTGGAAGCTCTGATGCGCCGCAACCGCACGATGGTACCGCCGGCGACGCTGGAGTGCGGGCTGCTGAAAATTGATTTGGTGCAGCGCCGAGTCAGGTTGTACGAGGAACATATTGAGCTGACTCCCCAGGAATTTAGCCTGCTGTACGTGCTAGCTCAAGCTGGAGGAGTGCCGCTGTCGCGCTCGGATTTGCTGCGGAGGGCGTGGCCCGATGCGATTGATAACCCCCGGACGATCGACACTCACGTACTCTCTCTGCGTAAAAAAATCGAAATCGACCCGCGACAGCCGAGCCTGATTCAAACTGTACGGAATGTCGGCTACCGATTGAATCTGGAGTTGTTGAATGGGAATCAACGGCATTCTCCGCTGGTACCCGGAGCTGTGAGTTCTTAGACTACGATCGGGCTATAAGTCGGATTTTATTTTGAGAATTGATTGGCGATCGCATCGGTTTTCGCAGCCATAATAAAGTCATTGCGGTGCAGTCCAGAAATCGCGTGAGTCCACCAAGTAACGGTAACTTTTCCCCACTCGGTTAACAGTGCGGGGTGATGTCCTTCGGTTTCTGCTGCTTCGCCGACGCTGTTTGTAAAGGCGATCGCACTTTTGAAATCCGGGAATTCGTAGGTGCGTTCTATTTGGGGAATGCCATTTTTTTCGATTAAATTCCAGTCGGGAATTTGAGGTTTTAGCTGGACAATTTCGTAAGCTGTGAGGCGGGGAGAGTTTGGGCGGCAGGCGGCACAGGGTTCTTTTGCTAAAGGTTCCATAAATTGCTTATTAGCGATCGGATGCTAAAAGATATTATAGACATTTTCTAATCGCAGCAAGTAGCTGGGCGCAACGTAACTAGCAAAAGAGGTAGAGGCGATCGCTGTTTCGCTCAGAAGTTATAACACCCGTTTCATGTTATTATAATATGCGAATCTGATTTTGAGGATTGATTTTACTACACTAAAAGTTTGTTTGTAAAGTTCAATTCACGATCGGGCGAGCGTCCTTTTTTACCTATACTGATTAAAAGAGCGATCGCACTTTCGAGTTAACATCCTGAGTGAATTTTCTTGTGGGGTGTCCCGCCCGCCGATAAGCAACAGGCTTTCCAGACTGTTCCACAAATAATGAATTTTCTTGTGGGTTAGCAACAGGCTTTCGGGCGTGTTCCACAAATAATAAATTTTCTTGTGGGGTGTCCCGCCCGAACAGGCTTTGCAGACTGTTCCACATTAGATGCACCACAGTTTACTCACTTTCTTCTGCAACTTTTTCTACATCAATCGCCGCTTTCTTGAAAGGACAATCATTACAAGAATAGAGTTTCGATACTTCCTCGCTGTTTAAAGTTTGTTCGAGAGGGCAACGCGACACTTCCTGTTGATATTTGTCAAAGCAGAGGTGAAAACCTACTAACCCAAAAGTCAACAATATCCCCGCCGAAGAATTGATGGCACCGACTACAGTACCGACAATCGCCTCTCCAATCATCCATTGATGCTGTTTTGATAATCCCATAAACCATTTCCAACTCAACTAAATTGAGTGTGGAATTTCGGGATACCCGAAGGCAAAGAATGGCTGGAACTGTGCTAGAATCGGCATTAGGGATATTCGGGACTGTCATTCGGTATCGGGATTCCCGAAACTTTCCCGAAACTTTTTTTAGCAATTTACTTTCCGAAGCTATGCCCAAGCAGGGAAAAGGCGAAAAGTCTCGGCAGCGAGTGATTGATTTGGTTGAGGCGCTGCTAGATTATAAGTTAAATAATAGAAATGACATCTCTTATCTCCGCGCCGATTGGAAAGGTGACACCACTGAGTTAACCGTCACGGCGACGCTGGAAGCCTTGCGCCATCTGCTTAAAGATATAGAAAGCTTTAAACCAACTGAAAAAACATCTGAGGCGCAAGTTAAAAAGTATATCGGTGAGGCACTTACTGATTATCTCAGAGATGTGCTGAAAATTCTGGAGGATAACCGCCCGGAGAATGCAAGGCGCGGTACTAGCAATTGGGTTTTTACTCTGAAGCTGTGGAGTCAAAAGGACAAAGCCAAGAATTTGGAAAAGTTGGCAGAAGTGTGGGGCGTTAACGGCGAACCCGGTATCAGCAGTCAGAGTAACAGCGGACAAAATACTGACGGCAAAAGCGAGAATCATGATGTGCCCGCAGATGCCCCTCCCGACAAAGCAATCAAGGTGGCTTTCTCTCAACTACCTGACTCTATTCCTGTGTGGAAAGGGCGGGATGAATTGGTGGAAAATTTAACGGCAAAATTAGTACAGATGCTGCCCGATGGCACTTCGCCGCCGAAAGTATTGGCGATAATCGGGCAAGGCGGTATGGGCAAAACGAGTTTGGCTGTCAAACTTTTAGAAGCATTGGGAGTGAATTGGCAGAAGTCTGTTTTTCAAAAGGGGGAAATTTTGCCCGGTGGCGGTTATGAGTGCGCGATGTATTTCGAGGCAAAGGAGGGAACGAGTTTTGATGACGTGGCTGGGTTTCTGTTAAGTGAAGGTTTGGGGATTCAGGCTGCGGAAGCGTTGAAAACTGCCGATGAAAAGATTGCGAAAATTATGGCTGGCTTGCAACAAACTCGCTGTCTTTTGGTACTCGACAACCTGGAATCTATTTTGCATCCTGCTGTTGAGGCGGGAAATCCAGACATTTTGGCTGCGGCGCAGGTACATCGAGCAATTTCACCGGATTGGGGTAAGTTGCTGAATGCTTTGGTTTATCAGCAGCACCCATCGCAAACGATTTTAACCAGCCGGGAAGTGCCTGCGGATTTGGCACATACCCGCTATCCGGGGTTAGCACCGGATTCGGAATTGGTGCATATAGAAATGTTGCAAGGTGTGGATTTAGCGGCGGGTGTCGAGATTTTGCGGCAGCGAAAGTTGACTGATACATTAGCTGATTTGCAGTGGATATCTCAGCGGGTTGAAGGTCATGTTTTTTTATTAACTCAATTGGCTGCTCTCGGCAAGGGAAAACCGGGGTATCTGCGGAAGCATCCCGAATTGGTAACGAAGAATGCACAACCGATGTTGCGAGAACAACTAACAAGGCAAAGTGAAGCGGCAAGAGATTTACTGCGTCGGATGTGTGTTTTGCGAGTGCCGATAGATGTCAGGGGTTTAACTTTTTTGCGACTGTATACGGAGGATATTGAAAAAGATCCCCGCTTTGAATTAGCAGCAGAATTAGCAGCACCTGCGGAATTTACAGACGCAGAAATTAACGAGACAAAATCAATTTTACAGCGATTAGTCGGTGCGAGTTTGGTGGAGAGTCGTTATGACGAGGAGAAATGTGAGGATTTTTATGATTTGCACCGGGTGATTGAGGAGTTTTTGCAAGGGGAATATAGAAATGAACTGCCAAAGCTGCTGCAAAGTGTTTATAAGTTTTACTGTACTGGTAAAACTGTGGATAATCCTCAAAGTTTAGCCGATTTACAAGCTGTTCTAGAAGCTCAACATTTTGCCTTTAGGTTGGGCAACTATCGCGAAGCTTACTACTTAATCCCAGATAAATACTTAACAAGGTGGGGATACTGGAATTTATCAAAAGAATTGTACGAGCAAATATTACCTTATGTTGAAGGCCCTCGACGTTCCTATTGCTTGAGTGTATTATGTGCAATTCATGGGTATTTGGGGAATTTGGATTTAGCAAAAAAATTTTTTCAAGATGCACTAGCGATCGCAGAAGAAGAAGATAATAAGAGCGGCATAGTATATTCTTGGGCCTTCTTGGGATATATAGAGGAATGTCGCGGCAATTGGGATGGAGCAGAGAAACTCTACGGGCAACATTTGGAAATGATGACAGAATTGGGCGATCGATCGGGCATGGCAACTTCTTGGGGATTGTTGGGAGGTATCGAGCGAAATCGCGGCAATTGGGATGAAGCTGAGAAACTCTTCCGGCAATCTTTGGCATTGAGCACAGAATTGGGCGATCGCCCAGGGATGGCAACTTCGATCGGTAGTCTCGGAGAAAATGAGCTCGCTAGAGGCAATATAGATACAGCAGAACAACTGTTAACAGAAGCTTTAGGAAAAATGCAAAAACTGGGGATGACTTGGCATATTGCCGAATTTAACTACTGTTTCGCACGACTTGAGCGAAAGCGCGGCAACACAGAAGTTGCTCAACAACATTACGATACAGCACATCAAATTTTTCAACAATTGGGAGCCGCCATGGATTTGGAGAGAATCGATCGAGAATGGCACAGCACCGATTAGAACAGGGATATGGGATTGAAGGAGGCGATCTTTGCTAACAACAAACACGTCAAGCATTCAGTCCGGCAGGGGTTGAAACCCCTGCCGGACTTCGGAAGAAAGAAACAGCCCTGGGGGGTGAGGGGGAATCTGGTGCTTAGGCAATATCAACCGATCAGCTTTTTAATCAAATCCAACTTACCTAGATAGGGAGCGTACCGCCATTTTAAGTCAAGTAAAAATGACTTTTGCAGCACGCTTTTTTGATGCGAAAAAGTGTCAAAAGTTGCTTTTCCGTGATAGGTGCCGATGCCGCTGTCGCCAACTCCGCCAAAAGGTAAATAGCTTAGTCCGCCTTGCATAACCGTGTCGTTTATGCAAACTCCGCCGGAAGAAGTTTCCCGCAAAACTCGCTCTTGTTTCTCTTTATCCTTCGAGAACAAATACAAAGCTAGGGGTTTGGGACGGGCGTTGATTTGGGCGATCGCCTCCCCGAAATCATCATATTCCAAAACTGGCAAAATCGGCCCGAAAATCTCATCCTGCATCACAGGCGAATCCCAGGAAACCTTGTCGAGAACCGTCGGTGCAATATATTTATCTTCGGGGTTTGTTTGACCGCCGGCGACAATTTCTCCGTCTTTCATTAACTCTGCCAAACGTCCTAAATGATGCTGATTGATAATTCGGGAATAGTCGGGACTTTTCTGCGGCTCGTCGCCGTAAAATTCGTGAATTGCTGTTTTAATTGCCTGGATCAAATCTGGTTTAACTTTTTTATGAACTAACAGGTAATCGGGAGCGATACAAGTTTGACCAGCATTGATAAATTTGCCCCACGCAATGCGTTTAGCAGTGTATTCAACTTGAATCTCTGAGTCTACAATGCAAGGACTTTTGCCGCCTAATTCTAATGTGACAGGTGTCAGGTGTTTGGCGGCGGCTTGCATCACTATTTTACCGACTTTTGTGCCTCCGGTAAAGAAGATGTGGTCGAATTTTTCCGCTAATAATTGTTGACTGGTTTCGACTCCTCCTTCGACGGCGGCTACATAAGCCGGATCGAAGGTTTTGGTAATCAAGTCGGCGACAACTGCCGACGTGTGCGAGGCGACTTCTGAAGGTTTGAGGATGGCGCAGTTGCCTGCGGCGATCGCCCCGATCAAGGGTGATATCATTAGCTGAAATGGGTAATTCCAAGGCCCGATGATTAAAACTACGCCCAAAGGTTCTGGGTAAATGCGGGCCGATGCTGGAAATTGCTCGATCGAAGTACGCACTTTTTTCGGCTTTACCCACGATTTAACGTTTTTGATGGCATAATTAATGTCTGCGATCGTAGCAAGTTCAAAATAAGCCTCGTACTCCGGCTTGTTTAAATCAGCGTTGACAGCATCCACAATCCGTGATTGATTGGAAGCGATCGCACTCTTGAGGTTTTTGAGTTGTTCGATCCGGAAATCCACATCCTTAGTTTTCCCAGTCGCAAAAAATTGTCGCTGCTGCTGGATAATATCGCTGACTCTGATTACCATATTTAGTCCTCCATGTCTATCAATAAATGTTACAACAGGAAAACGGAACTTGGGTAAAGTGCGATCGGTGTTAGATTCCCGACTTCTTCAATAAGTCGGGGATATTGGCTTTATGCTATAACTTATAAGGTATTAAGTGTAGATTTTTAATGTGAGTTAAGTCATGAAAATCTCTAAGAACGATTTTTTTTTCTATTCCTGCTGGCTGCTTTGCTTGCTTGCAGTAGCAGGATGTACCTCTAACTCCCAAAAGCGAGTTGTCATCTGCTCGAAAGACTTTACCGAACAAGTCATTCTAGCAGAAATTTTAGCACGCCATATCGAAGCTAAAACAGATATCAAAGTAGAACGCGAACTCAACCTCGGAGGTTCGCTTTGCCATCAATCTCTAACAACAGGTAAAATCGATTTGTACGTCGAATATACGGGTACTGCTTACGCCAACCTGCTAAAACAAAAACCGATTTCTGACCCAAAAAAAGTCTTCGATTATCTAAAACAAGAGTATCCCAAACAGTTTAAGGCAGAATGGATGCAACCGCTGGGATTTAATAACGGTTTTGCGATTATCGTGCGGGGAGATGACGCTAAGAAACTTAATTTACAAACTCTCTCGCAACTTGGAAAAGCTGCACCCAAACTGCGGGCTGCTTTCGGGCCAGAGTTCAAAGAGAGAGAAGATGGATTCCCGGGATTGGCTAAAACTTATGGGATTAAATTTCGAGAAGAACCGAAGGAGTTGCTGTTAGGATTGCTTTATCAAGCGCTGCAACAAAAAGAAGTAGATGTGATTGCTGGTAATACAACCGACGGTTTGATTCAAAGTTTGGGTTTGGTAGTGCTCAAAGATGACAAGAACTATTTTCCGCCCTACGAAGCCGTTCCGGTGGTGCGATCGCAAGTTTTGGAGAAATACCCAGAATTGCGCCCTGTAATCGCGGAATTGGGCGGCCAAATCTCCGAGGAAGATATGCGACGACTGAATTATCAAGTTGATAAGCAACAGCAGGAAGCGGGACAAGTGGCGCAGGAGTTTTTGCAGCACAAGTTGGGCGAGTCAAAGCCCGCACGTAGCGCAAAATAATCGGCAGTTTCTCTCCTAAAAGTTCACTTTATATGCGTAGCAGCTTACTTAAAAGTTGGGATTAGAAATTGGTAAGTATTGGGATTTGTACGGTTTCCGCAATTTTATGAGCTAGCTTTTGAAAGTCTCCGTAAACACTTTGCACGGCCTGGACGTGAGAACCAATTGCCCCATCCGCAGGTTTGAGGTGGAACATAGGTTTATGGGCTTCTTGGGCAAGCGGCATCAGACTCTGATAGTGTTTTAGCAAAGCTAAACAGTGAGGATCTTCGGCGATGGAAAGCGTGCTATTTTCCGATTCATTGAGCACAGCTTCCCGATAAATATTAGGAATCCGTCCAATCCATCGCTGATAAGCTTTCACTGGGCGGTCTAGCCGTACCGAGTGTTGCAGGACAATATAACCAACAGGTTGCATTAGACCTTGAGGAAGCTTTAAATCAGGGGCAGGATTTTTCTCTAATCTTTCCAGCCATTCTTGCCGCCAACGTCTGAGAGTTGGGCCGAGATTTTTTAATCCTTGCAGTGAGAATAAATCCGGTGATAGAGGAACTACTACATAGTTAGCTGCAATCAAAGCGGCCCGGTTAATCGCTCCTAAATTCGGGCCGATGTCTGTCAAAACTACATCAGCTTGATGAACTGCTGCTGCTTCTTGCAAGAGCCGCCAAAAAGCAGAAATGACCCGAAAAGAACGCTCCTTGCGATCGGTGCACCCGGGCCATTCTGCTGAGAGGTCATCTTCAAATCCAGAGAGCAATAAATCTCCTACCAAGAGTCCCAATCTCTCTTCAATGTGCTCTACTTCTGGAGTAGCAATATCACCAATTCCTCTAATTAAAGGCTGTACGCAGCGAAAAACTGTGTTAGGTCGGTTATTGCCTTCCCACAATTCTTCTAAACGTTCTTCCTCTAGAAAAGCAGCAGTGAGATTGGCTTGGGGGTCTAAATCTGCTGCTAGCACCCGCAGTCCTAAATTGCGATACATCCAGGCTAAATGATAGACTAGCGAAGTTTTACCGACGCCACCTTTATTATTGAAAAAAGCAATAATGGGTACTGTCACGGATGCCTCCTAATAATTACTAAAACATGAGCATCTTCGACAACAAACTCCGGTGGTGGACTGCCATTTTTTTGCAGTGAATTGCGAGCTATGGCGATACCCATTCCAAACCTTTGTACATAACCAAGATTTTTTAAGGCTTCTGCTAAGTTTGGATTGCGGTAGTCAGTGATTCCAGGCCTACCAAAATTTTGTCTGTTAACTTGTCCAAATGGCCCCCCGGGGTTTTGAATTTCAATGCGATCACTAAACCAGGTAATTCTTACTGGTGCATACGTCCCTTCATAGGTGCGGTGCAAGACCGCATTTCTAGCAAGCTGTTGCAGTGCTACTAACGGGTAATCTGGCTGCTGGATTTCCACTGACTGAGCGGTAATATCAGAAGCTATTGAGATATGAGATTGCAGTATTTCATCTAACACTCTCAGCATCATAGAAAGTGGCCCGGCAATTTCTTTCTGGTCTTTAATTGGGTCAGTTACCTCAGTTCCCTCTATTCGCAAAAATTGAATGTAAGCACCCGGTATCAATTGCCTTGGGTCTTTTCCTACTACCAATATACCTAAATTTGTTGGCTGAATTGACGGTAAAGTGCTAATAAACCTTACTGATGCTAATTGGTGTTCGACGGTTCTTTGATTTTCTTCTAATATGTCACTCGGCAATGCTGAAGGTAGATATTCCTGTTGAAATAAAGTTAAATTTAAGTCATCTAGTGTCCCGGAAGGCAAAGATTGAATATCAAAAGGTAAATCTCTGGAACGCCGTTTTTCTGAGAGACGGCGCTCTTCTTGGGCTGTGGCAGTAGCGCGGCGGGGGCCCACCCGTATCCAGATTCGCCCGTCATAGCGGACAGGGGGCGCATCTGATGGTTCTACAATGACTGCTGCTAACTCGCACCCGGCAAGCGTTCGCTTTTGCACGGTTATCGCGGGAAAAGGCAGTATATTTCCATCTGAACGTATATCCGAGAGGGTTTGTAAAAGTTGATCGGTGATGCTCAAATTGGCACAGCTTCCATCATCATTAACACCTATAAATAGTACCCCTGGCTGTCCGTGGTTGGGCAAGTCGTTGGCAAAAGCGCATATAGCCTGACGGAGTTTACCTTTATCGGATGTTGAGGCCTTGCGCTCTACTCGATCGGATTCAATGTCTTTGAGGAGAGTTTCTAACTGACTGTCATCCATGCTTTAACTTATTTCTCGTAAATTATTCTTACTGCTTGCTAACAGCAGACTGCGGCTAGTTTGGGAATTGTTAAGAGTTAAAATAGAAAAGTTTATTGTCCATTACTACTTACCAATTTCCCGAATCAGCCGCTTAATTAAATTCCTAATTCACTTGACTCAGCCTACGCAAATTCAAAATATCGCTCATTTTTTTAATTTGCATACAAGTCCGCTCGAACTGTTCCTTATCCTCAATATCCATGCACAAGTCAATTAATGCGGGCAAACCGGGATAGGTTTTTACTTGAGCGCTGCGGACGTTGACTTTGTTGTCCTTTAAATGCGACAATACATCGTTGAGAACTCCTACTCGATCGAGAGCCTCAATTTGAATGTTTACAGCATAAGTATTCGGGCGGCTAGCATTGCGATCGCTCGAATTCCAACTTACGGGAACTAACCGATCGCCCGGTACGCTTTCAACATTGGAACAACCTTGCCGGTGAATCGAAATTCCGCGAGTGCGAGTCACAACTCCAATAATTGCTTCCCCGGGAATCGGACAGCAACAGCCTGATAAATGGTAGAGCAATCCCTCTACACCTGCGATCGGCGATTTGCTCGGAGACGAACTCGGTACGGGTTTCGGTGCCGTCGATGCAGGTATTAGCTGGGGCAATTCCTGCCCTCCTGCGGGAGCAGCTTCAATTTTTTGCTGCAATTTTACTAAATCTCGCAGTCGATTTACTACGAGATTTAGAGTCACTTCGCCGTAGCCCAAACCCGCGATTAAATCTTCGACGCTGTGGTAGTTGCAGCGCTGAGCCACCGACTGCATGGGTTCAGATTTCAGCAAAGATTCTAAGCCGTTTTTACCTAATTCTTTTTCCAGCAATTCCCGTCCCCGAGCTAGATTTTCATCTCGGTGCGATCGCTTCAACCACTGACGAATTCGGTTTTTCGCTCCGTTTGTCTTGACAAAATTCAGCCAGTCGGAACTTGGATGACCATTTTTTTGGGTCAAGATTTCTACAATATCGCCGTTCTTTAAAACCTTGTCTAGTGTTACCATTCGCCCGTTGACTCTGGCACCGGTGCAGCGATTGCCAATTTCTGTGTGAATGCGGTAAGCAAAATCTACGGGAGTTGACCCGCTATTGAGAGCAATCACGTCTCCGTTAGGAGTAAAAACGTAAATATCTTCGTCGAATAAGTTGTCCTTAATGCTTTGTAAATATTCGCGATCGTCTTTGAGGTCGCTTTGCCATTCTAGGAGTTGTCGCAGCCAAGTAAATTTTTCGTCGTCGCCGGTGACTGTTGTGTTAGAACCGCCAGTTTCTTTGTATTTCCAGTGGGCGGCAATGCCGTATTCTGCAATGTGGTGCATTGCTACGGTGCGAATTTGCACTTCGATGGGGCGGCCGCTGGTTCCGATTACTCCGGTGTGCAAAGATTGATAGCGGTTGGCTTTTGGTAAACCGATATAATCTTTAAAGCGGCCGGGAATCGGGCGGAAAGAATCGTGGACGATCGCCAAAGCCCGATAACAGTCATCATTGGTTTCTACTATGATCCGCACCGCAGCAATATCGTACACTTGGTTAAAGCCTTTTTGGCGGCGCTGCATCTTCCCATAAATCCCGTACAAATGTTTGGGACGGCCGCTAACTTCATAGCATTTAATGCCTAAATTGTCAAGCCTTTCTCGCAAACAATCTGTGACTTCTGCGAGTTGAGTTTCTCGATCGGCCCGCTTCTCGGCCACCAATTCCTGAATTTCGCGGTAAGCTTCCGGTTCCAAGTATTTAAACGCTAAATCTTCCAATTCCCACTTAAAGCGCCCGATACCCAAACGGTTCGCCAGGGGAGCAAAAATATCTCGGGTTTCTAGGGCAATACTGCGCTGCTTTTCCTCGGACAAATGCTCCAAAGTCCTCATGTTGTGCAGCCGGTCTGCCAGTTTGACGACAATCACGCGAATATCTTTAGCCATTGCTAGGAACATTCGGCGGAAATTTTCAGCAAGGCGCTCTGTTTTGCTGGAAAAATTAAACTTAGAAAGCTTGGTGACACCTTCAACCAACTGTCGCACTTCCGCGCCGAACCGCTGTTCTATTTCTTCGAGGGTAATATCTGTATCTTCAACAATGTCGTGGAGGAAGCCGGCGGCAATCATGACGTTGTTGCCGCCCATATACCGGAGTATTCCAGCGACCGCTACCGGATGGCAAATGTAAGGTTCTCCTGATTTGCGGTATTGTCCTTGGTGCAAGTCGCGGGCAAATTCAAAGGCCCGACAAATTAAGCTGTCGTCCGTCGAGCAATTCGGGTTAGCGCCCCCATCAGGCTGCGATCGAGTATTCAGGCATTCTTGCAGCCAATCGGGAACTACAGCAGGATCGATCGAATGAGAGGGAGTCAGAGTGTTCGCGTTCATGGGGTACACCTTTAAAACTTAGAAATACAAATGGTTAAAAGCCAGTTTCCGGTTGAATTGCCGAAATTATGTGTTTAGCTATACTAAACTAATTGAATGCCACAATTTGCAATTCAAAAAAATCGAGTATTTTTTTGTTAACTATACCTATGTAATCCCGAGTCGCCCCCCCTCGGAGGTAGGAAAATATAGTGACACCACTGCCGCCGCCGCAGTCTGTCGCTCGGGGAAAATCGGGTAAAATAAGCATATTTTGGCGGTAGCAGTTGAGGTTGCGGCGGCTCGGCATTTACCGGCAACGCTAAACTAAAAGCAGCAGCCAGAAGGGTAGAGTCAGGGCAGGAAATCAAAAAAAGTTCTCACAAAACAGGGAATTGCTCCAAAAACGCACGGCTTCCCTCCATATGAGCAAACTTAAGTAAGTATCTACTTTGATTATAAATACAAATTTGTTTACAAAATCATGATATTGTCCGAAGACCGCCGCCAGTGCTACCAAGAATTACAGCAAGCACTAGAACAACTACAAAGAACTGCAGCACAGGATAATCTGGATGGGGCCGCGCTGGCGATCGAATACAGAAAAGTGCAACAATTTTTCGGAAACCAAATTATGAGAGCCGAAAGCGATGAGTTAGACGGCTCAGAAACACCCCCAGAGCAGTCCTATTTGACGGAAATTCACAAGCAACTGCGGTTGTTGGGGACAGATGTCACGTTTTTGCAAGCGTCGCGCCAGCCAGCGACAGCAAAGGCGAGGCAAACTGCGGCGATCGCGCGGCTCAACACGCTAATTGGCTACTGTGGCGCGCTGCTACAAAAAAATTCTGATTCTTCAGGCCCCGCCCAGATGCAGAATAAATAATTGAATTAACAGGGAATTAAGAAGGCAAGGAGAAATAAAGCGGTGGAATGTCCAAAATGTAAACATCCCAACTTAGAAGGCGGTACCTTAGCCGGCCGTATGTCGGTGCAGTGGTGTCCCAACTGTTACGGTATCTGGATTCCAGGCAGAGAATACGAAGCTTGGCAGAAAGAGCAGAGCCAGTGGTACAACAAATCCGAGAAGCCAGATGCGACAGGGACTCTGGGCATAGAATTCACGCCGTCAGTCTACGACAGCAAAGCAGCGCTGTGTCCCGAAGACGGTCACTATCTGTCACGGGCGAAAGTTCCTTTCAGCAGAGTGCCCTTTTACATAGAGCGCTGTATGTTGTGCGGGGGCATTTGGTGCGATAACGGCGAGTGGGACATTCTCGAAAGTCTGGGATTCCACACCGAGATTGACAAGATGTTTTCTGCCAATTGGCAAGCTAAGGCCCGCGTGCAAGAACTCGCCTCTCGGGAACGTCAAGTGCTTACTGAGAAGCTGGGGCCGGATATCGCCGGATACGTGTTGGAACTGGCGGAAGTTTTAGCAGACCATCCTCACGCAGATTGTGCGGCTACTTACATACTGCGGAGAGCTGAGTTGAAGCGAAAGGAAATTTAGTCAGTTGACGGTTGGCTGTTGGCTGTTGGCTGTTGACGGTTGACTGTTAACGGTTGACTGTTGACTGTTGTTAGTAAGCGGTTGGTCGGTTAATGATGTAGTGATAAAATCTTTGTTAGTAGCAATTTATATTGGTATTTACAAACAGCATAACGGTTGACTGTTGACTGTTAACGGTTGACTGTTGACTGTTGTTAGTAAGCGGTTGGTCGGTTAATGATGTAGTGATAAAATCTTTG
>NZ_JAUBUG010000001.1:0-7720 GCF_036705345.1 Microcoleus sp. B3-D2 | reverse complement strand
TTGGTAGCAATTTATATTGGTATTTACAAACAGCATATCGTTTTTTTTTCAATAACTAATAAGTCCTGAACCTTACTAATAACTAACAACTAACCGCCAGTATATTGAGAAATAATAAATAACAACAGACAACAGTTAACAGTCAACCGTCAACAGACAACAGTTAACTGTCAACAGACAACAGACACCAGACACCAGACTAAGGACTAATGACTAATGACTAATGACTCTTCTCTATTTTCCGTTGAAAATCTGCGAGTAGCTTATCCTCAGCGGCGAGGCCAATCCGGTTGGGCCGTTGACGGGGTTTCCCTGACGCTGAAACCGGGGGAAAAGCTCGGATTAGTTGGGGAGTCTGGCTGCGGTAAGTCAACTTTGGGAAGGGCGGCGATGCGGTTGCTGCCGGATTCAACGCTGATTGAGGGGCGAGTTAGTTTTGCTGGAGAGTCAGTGTTTGATATGAATGCTTCGCGGCTGAGACGGTTTCGGGGCGAAGCTGTAGCATTGATTTTTCAAGATCCGATGACTCGTCTCGATCCTTTGATGACTGTAGGAGAACATTGCATCGAGACTTTGCAAGCTCACCGACCGAATTTGGATCGCAAGCAAGCTAAGAAACGGGCGATCGAAACTCTGGAAGCTGTGAAAATTCCCGCGTCTCGCTGGTCGCAATTTCCCCACGAATTTAGCGGCGGAATGCGGCAAAGAGTAGCAATTGCTTTGGCTCTTTTGCTCGATCCCAAATTAATTGTGGCAGACGAACCGACTACAAGTTTAGACGTAACTGTAGCTGCTCAGATTTTGCAGGAATTAACCAGACTTTGCGAGGAACGGGGAACGGCTATTTTGTTGATTTCTCACGATTTGGCGATGGTGGCTGAGTATTGCGATCGCATTGCGGTGATGTACGGCGGTAAAGTCGTAGAAACAGGGCCGGTGCAAAACGTGTTTGAAAAGCCGCAGCACGAATATACTCGATCGCTCCTCAAAGCAGCTTTGCACATTCAAGCCGATTCCGACAAAGGGTTAGCATTCGAGGAAATCAGGACTGAAGTCGTTACTGCAAACTTAACAAATTCGCCTCTTTTGACCGTAACGGATTTGCAGCAACACTACAGTTTAGAAAGCAATTTATTAGATCAGTTGTTTTCCAGGAATCGCCAGGTAATTAAAGCAGTAGACGGCGTTAGTTTAGAACTACAACAGGGAGAAACCCTAGGGCTGGTGGGGGAGTCCGGCTGCGGTAAAAGTACCTTGTCACGCACGATTTTGCAGCTAATTACCGCGACTGGCGGCAAAGTTGAATTTCAAGGAATAGATATAACTGCTCTGAACCGCGATGCTGTGAGGAAGCACCGCCGCGAAATGCAAATGATCTTTCAAGACCCCCACGCTTGCCTGAATCCGATGATGACTGTCGGGCAAAGTATTGCTGACCCTTTGTTTATTCACAAATTAGCTAATGGCAGCGAAGCTAAAAAACAAGTAATCCAAATGTTAGAGCGGGTGGGTTTAACTCCCGGGGAGGATTTCTTCCGCCGCTATCCGGGGGAATTGTCGGGAGGACAACAGCAGCGAGTTTCGATCGCCCGCGCTTTGATTACTCGCCCGAAACTGATAATTTGCGACGAACCTGTGAGTATGCTGGATGCCAGCGTGCAGACTCAAGTTTTAGAGCTGATGTTGGAGTTGAAGCAGGAATTTAATTTGACTTATCTGTTTATTACGCACGATTTGTGGGTGGCGAGATTTTTTTGCGATCGCATTGCGGTAATGAATGCTGGAAAAATTGTTGAAATCGGTAAGACTAGGGATATTTTTACTAATCCGCAGCACCCTTACACTCAGCAATTATTGCAAGCTGCTCCTTTACTGGCTCGAACTCAATAAAAATCTCTAAAAAAGGGGCGAACAGATATCAGCCACTAAAGTCACTCACCGCCTTCTAGATGGATTTCGGAAATTTCCGATTAAATTCGTTAAAGTTAAGGGATACTTTTCAAATCCTCCCACCGACACCAAGCACCATATGGCAGAATCTGACCTAGGCAGTTTTGCGGTGGCACCCGAAGCCTCATTCGCAATCGCAGAGGATGAGGACACCGAGATCGATCGTCCCACGGTAACTCGCTCGTCAGCATACAACAACTGGTCTGCCGACGATCCCGTGGGAGCTTTGTTCAAGGAAATGGCTCGCTATCCTCTACTGACTGCCACCGAAGAGGTGGAGTTGGCGCGCCGCGTTCAAGAATTGGTAGCCCTGGATGAACTAGAACAGCGTTTGCAGCAGGAATTAGACAGAGTGCCGACAAAAGCTGAAATCGCAGCGGCTTTGGGAGTGAGCGAAACTCAACTGCAACAACTTCGCCACCAGTGTCAGTCGGCGAAACGGAAAATGATCAGCTCGAATTTGCGCTTGGTGGTTTCGATTGCCAAACGCTATCTCAATCGGGGCGTGCCTTTTCTCGATTTAATTCAGGAAGGAGCTTTGGGTTTAAACCGGGCAGCCGAAAAGTTCGATCCCGAGAAGGGTTACAAGTTTTCTACTTATGCCTATTGGTGGATTCGCCAAGGAATTACCCGGACAATTGCCAATCAAGGGCGGACGATTCGCTTGCCTGTTCACATTGTCGAACAGTTAAATAAACTCAAAAAAGTTTATCGAGATTTGAGGCGTTCTCTTAAACGCAATCCAACTGAAACTGAACTTGCTAGAGAAATGCAAGTTTCTTGCGAACAGCTTCGCTACCTCCAGCAAGTACGCCGGCAATCTTTGTCTCTCAACCACCGCATCGGCTCAGAAGAAAGTTCGGAACTTTTGGATGTTCTCGAAGATAACGCGACGCAATCTCCCGAAGCTCAGATGAATGAGATGATGATGCGCCAAGATATTTTGGAGGTGTTGGACAGTATTTTGACTGAGCGCGAAAAAGAGATTGTTGCTATGCGTTACGGTTTGCTGACGGGCGAACCTTACACTTTAGAAGAGGTCAGCAGTTTGTTCAATTTGTCTCGCGAACGAGTCCGTCAAATTCAAAATAAGGCAATGCGAAAGCTGCGCCGCCCTCAAGTGACGGAACGATTGAAGGGCTGGTTGAAATAAACTAAAAAACATTGAGTTGGCATTTTGAAAAATCTTAAAATTATTGTGGGGACACTCCGACCCCGCCGTATATAGCAATCTTCGCATCATTTGTGAATTTATTACTCCCTCCCCGCTGGTTCGGGAGGGTGGGGGTGGGGTAAAAAATTTACGACTCCTGCAAGGATTGCTATATATGCTTATTCAATGGGGAAAAACTTAATTAAAAATTACCAATTTAAAATGTCTTGATGTGGTATTTTTAATTCTTGATTGTCGCGTACTACTTACTTATTTATGTCTTCTGAGGTAATTTTGCGTCCAGCTACCCGCGCCGACGTGCCGGTGCTGTTTGATTTGATTAAAGCTTTAGCTGAGTACGAAAAATTATCTCATGCCGTTACTGGCAATGCGGTTGATTTGGAGCATCATTTGTTTGGCGATCGACCTTTTGCTGAAGCGATTTTAGCCGAGTGCGAAGGTCAAGTTGTGGGCTGGGCGCTGTTTTTTTACAATTATTCTACTTTTTTGACTCAGCCGGGAATTTATTTGGAAGATTTGTTTGTGGTCCCTGAGTTTCGAGGGCGGGGAATTGGCAAGTCTTTGATAGTTTATTTAGCGCAGTTGGCGGTTGAAAGGGGCTGCGGGCGTTTGGAATGGAGTGTTTTGGATTGGAATGAATTGGCGATCGGATTTTACAAGGGTATCGGTGCTGATGTGATGCCCGACTGGCGGATTTGCCGGGTTGCGGGCGAGTCTTTGGCAACTTTGGCATCGAAGTAATTCAGGGCGGGCTAGAAGCCCACCCCACAAAAAATTCATCTGTTGTGGAACAGGCATCTTGGCTGTGTGTGGAACAGGCATCTTGGCTGTGTGTGGAACAGGCATCTTGCCTGTTAAGCTAAAATGCCGCACTCCGGTTAATTAATACCGACCTACTTAATTGGCAAAAATATAGGAAAATTTAAGTAACAGTAGATTTTGATGGAGAGAGTCGATCGTGATTATTTGGGTAAACGAGCAAATCGATCCGTCGGGCATTCTTTATTCTTGCATTGCTTGTTGCGATGAGACTCAAGCGAAGGATTGCCACAAATCTTTTGAGCAGAATTTGACGGCGGAGCAAAAACAGCAGGGCTGGGTTGCTACCTTGCGGACTGTTAATTCTTGGGATGAGGTGCCTGTTAATGCTTTGAAATTGAATTAATGAGTGCAAGTCATCAGCAGCTTTAGTCTCCCCCTGTTTCCGTTCGCTCGAAGCGGCCGGAAAACGGGGGACATCTGTTTGGAAAAGGCAAAATAGCTCGATCGCACATTGGTCAAATTAACAGAAATTTTGTGAATCTGAAGGCAAAAAGCTGCAAGCATTTGGGGCGGCGAGTCTGAGGATTGTGCCCTGCAAGGTGCGGGAATTGGGGGGGAAATTTTCGGGCCTGCTGTGCTGCGAACAGGCTAGGACGAAAAAGCGTGCAAGTACGATCCTCTTCGAGGGCTCCGCTAACGACAATTCGCATTTATTAAACGGACTTTAGCATTACAATTAATACATAAAGGCATTTCAAATTGTCAAGTTAAATTTTTATGCTTGAAACCTTATTTCACGCTTATACCCCTCTAGTTATTTGCACTGGCTTGGGACTGCTGTTATTTCAGTACATCCCAGTTAATTTTCCCAAGCTGCTGAGCCACTTTCTTTTCTGGATTGGGATACCGCTGCAAATTCTAGTTTTAGCCCGTCAAAGCGATTTTTCGGGTGCTGTGGGATTCACGCCGGCGATCGCCATATTTGTGTTATTTGTGAGTACGAGTTTAGCTTGGTTGACTTGGGTATTATTGCGGATGCTGAGTGCGGCCCACATCAAAAAGCCATCTTTTCAGGGCAAAAATTCTCTGGTTAACTTATTTTTGTTAAATATAAATTCCCTGAAGCGATCGAGCCAAGGCAGTTTTATCCTAGCTGCGATGCTAGGGAATACCGGCTTTGTCGGATTAGCAATCACCCCCTCTATCATCAGCAGCGATAACAACAACTGGGCCGTCTTATACAGCGTTACTAACAACGTGATCGGAACCTACGGTTTCGGTGTATTTATTGCGAGCTATTTCGGGAATTCCGAGCAACCAAATCACTGGTGGACTCAGATCCGGGACGTGCTGACAGTTCCCGCCCTGTGGGCATTTTTAGTTGGTTTTTTCACGAGAAACATCCCCCTGCCCGAGACAGTGGAATCGGGATTGCAGACGGCAGTTTGGGTGGTAATTGTCAGTGCTTTGCTGCTGGTTGGCATCCGGCTGAGGTCTATTAAGAAATGGGAAAGTTTTGAACTAGCGTTAATCCCGTCGCTGTTAAAAGTGGTAATTGTGCCGGTGCTGATCGGATTAGGTGCTAGTTATTTCGGATTGAGGGGCGATCCGAGGTTCGTGTTGGTGT
This sequence comes from Microcoleus sp. B3-D2, assembly GCF_036705345.1. Classification (NCBI taxonomy): domain Bacteria; kingdom Bacillati; phylum Cyanobacteriota; class Cyanophyceae; order Oscillatoriales; family Microcoleaceae; genus Microcoleus; species Microcoleus sp. B3-D2. The sequence goes on along the minus strand of NZ_JAUBUG010000001.1, from coordinate 2,207 downwards.
TGATGTCGGGAACGCCCACAGCTCTTTCCGTGCTGATTTTAGCAGAAGTCTACGAGCTCGATCGCGATTTGTTAGCTAGCAGCATCGCCCTCACTTCCGTCGGGTTGCTGTTGATGCTTCCGCTGTGGTTAGCTGGGTTTAGTTAATATTAGCTAAAGTTTCAAATCAGATTGCTCTAAAATTTCGCAGTACAATTAACAATAACTGCACGGAAAAGACGATGACTGAGATAATAACTGCTACAGGTCTGCCTCCTGCCTTCCCCGACCATACCCAATTGCCAGACGAAGACGGTACATTTGTGAAAAATTTTCAGGAGCATCCCCAGAGCATCATTCTGACAGATTCGATCGGGCCGGTTGTAGAGCGGCTGCATCCAGACGGACAATATGCGATCGGGCAAGATTGCGGTATTTACTGGCGAGAAACTGACCCGCCAGAGCGAGGTGCAGAAGCACCGGATTGGTTTTACGTGCCGAATGTACCGGCAACACTTGACGGTTTTCGCCGTTCTTATGTACTTTGGCGGGAACACATGGCTCCGTTCATTGCTTTAGAATTTGCTAGCGGTAATGGAGAGGAAGAGCGCGATCGTACTCCCTTGACTGTGGCCGCTGATGGTACCACCACTAAACCGGGTAAGTTTTGGGTGTACGAGAGAATTATCCGCATTCCTTACTACGGGATTTATGAAATGAGAACGGGCAATTTAGAGGTCTATCACCTAATAGATTTTGTGTATCAAAGGATGCAGCCAAACGAACGCGGTCACTATCCCATTCCTGTACTAGATGTAGAATTGGGACTCTGGCAGGGAAGCTATCAAAATCAAGAACTTCTTTGGCTGCGGTGGTGGGATTCGCAGGGGAATTTGCTGTTAACTGGCTCCGAACAAGTTGAAATTGAGCGGGCCCTAGTCGAACAAGAACGGGAAAGAGCCGAACAAGAACGGGAAAGAGCTGAACAAGAACGGGAAAGAGCTGAACAAGCAGAGCGAAAAGTTGCCCAGCTAGCGGAGCGACTGCGAGCAATGGGAATCGATCCCGATGCTGAGGATTGATATCAAAGTCCCAAAACTCTCTCTGTAGCGCTAGCACTTCGCACCTTATCTTTTTTAATCACACAAAACCAAGCTTATGGAAACTAAACCACCTCTACCGCCCTTTACGTTGGAAACGGCTAAAGCCAAAGTTCAAGCTGCTGAAGATGCCTGGAATACCCGCGATCCAGAACGACTAGCCTTAGCTTATACGGAAGATTCTCAGTGGCGAAATCGTGCCGAATTCTTCAGCGGACGGGAAGAAATCAAGGCTTTTTTAAGACGAAAATGGGCAAAGGAATTAGATTACCGTTTAAAGAAAGAACTGTGGAGTTTTACAGACAATCGGATTTCTGTTCGATTTGAGTATGAGTGGCACGATGATTCTGGCTACTGGTATCGCGCCTATGGTAACGAACAGTGGGAATTTGCAGAAAATGGGTTAATGCGAAGACGTGAAGCTAGTATTAATGATGTTCCCATTCAAGAGTCAGAACGGAAGTTTCGATAGGAGTTATCTGTGAGTTGCTTAATGAAACTTAGACATTTTTTCACCTTTTTAGGGGCTGAAAACCTCTCCCTCGCAAAAGAAAGAGGTCGATGGCCTAAAAATGCCTGAAACCATTGTAAATATTAGATTTATGCCCTTTCGAGGTAAAAGTCTTTCTCTATCTAGGTTTTAAGCCATTTTGGCTTCAGTTTTTGTCTCAGCCCGTTAGCGTAACTTTCGGAATTACTGCTGATTTCTCCCCTACAACTGAAAACCGCTATATGATGAATTGGGCCCACTCAGTTTCCTAGACCATAGATACCGGGAAATTGGTTGCTGTACAGATAGTAGGCATCTCAATAATAAACTGCGTTCCCTGCTCTGGCGTAGAAAAGCACTGTATTTGAGCGCAGTGTTTTTCTAGCAGAATTTTTCGGCTGATTGACAATCCCATGCCTGTACCTTTTCCGATTGGCTTAGTAGTAAAAAAGGGAGTGAAAAGTTTAGCACGAACTTTCTCAGTCATGCCAGCGCCATTATCGGCAATTGTTACCCGAATGCCTGAACCCGTGCTAATGTTGTCATAGGAATTGCCCGCTACGACTTCAGTACGAATCAAAATCTGCGGGTAAAAAACTCTACCCTCATCTCTACTTCCCCGCTCTTCCAAAGCATCTA
>NZ_JAUBUG010000080.1:0-30790 GCF_036705345.1 Microcoleus sp. B3-D2 | reverse complement strand
AATTATGAGTTAGCTCTAGGGGGCTAAATTTAAAACTTCTGATTATAACATATATCTTTTTTGCAAGAGGTCTAATAATAAAACAGAAAATACGTTTTCCCCAGGTATTGGTGTTTGGTGGGGCGATCACTATAAAGTAATGGGAAATACGGTTATTAATGCAAACGACCTGAAGATGGCTGACTTTTTACATGATTTCCCAGAAGCTCCCCATGAAGCAATTTCAATCGGTGGGGTTGAAAATTTTGAAGTTGCTTATAACTTAGTTAAGGATGGCAAAAAAGAAGGGATTGATGTTAAAGAAAAGAGTAAATATGGAACCGTCCATCATAACTATATTCACCACATGGCACGACAAGGATTATATGTTGATAGTTGGTTTGGAGTCTTAGAAGATGTTGAGGTCTTTAATAATGTTGTTCATGATTGTAATGGAGCAGGATTTGCTTTAGCAGTAGAAGGAGGAGCAGAAGCAAAAAATATTCGATTTCACCATAACTTAATTTATGATAACTCGGGAACCGGAATTCTCTTTGCCCGATGGGGAAATGATGGGTTACGGCAGAATATTAAAATTTATAATAATACGGTTCATCATAATGGTTATGGTAAACAGAACCCAAGAGATAGCTTTTTTTGGATTACTGGAGGGTTATATTTATTTTCTAATAATCTTCAAAATGTTGAAATCAAAAATAATATTTTTAGCAAGAATAGGGGATTTCAAATCGGTTATAGCGATCGCTATTTGGCGGCTAACTCTGACATCGAAAAGATTTTTATTCAAAAAGATATTGAGATTAGCCAGAACTTAATCTTTGGAGAAAATAACACCACCCGTCCGATTTATGCTGGATGGCTTCCTGATAACTATGCGAATATCTATGGAACGAATGGAACTGCTGCTGTCAGAGAAGAACCTCAATTTGTTAATCCTGAAGAAGGGAATTTTTACTTAAAATCTCCGGTCAGTAACCCAACCCCATTAACTGCTAATTCTAACACATCTCAGATGAGAGTTGGAGCTTTTCCCCATGGAGAAAAACCCCATTTTTGGTGGCAGGGTAAGTTCCCACCTCAATTTCCTGATTTACCCCAATAAACCCTTCATTAAAATAAGTTGTGTCTGTAATAATTAATTGTTAATAGTTGTATTAAGTACCTAAACAAAATTAATTACACAACTCAATAATAATGATTTAAGTAGGTAAGCGGGATTAAACCGAGCTATGTAACAATATGTAAACAGGGCTACCTTAGCCACGGTTAGGGATAATGATACTTTACAATCCTTAACATAATTGTGTTTGACAGCGCCTACCTACTTAGCTACCTATTAAATTTACTGTTAACTAAGGCAAATTCGACTTTCTTGAGAGGCAAAATTCTGCATCTATAACTCTGAACCAAACTATAAAGTTATTTTGGCGACTAGCAATTAGGTAGCCGCTAAAATGTGGCTCTTAGAAGAGGAATATTGTCAAATTTTGCCAACTGCTGCTTGAGGTTGGGGCTGAATCAACTAGCCCAAGCCCGATCGCACTCCCTGCAACCTCGATCGAGATTCTCGCCCCATAGCCCTATTGTAAAGTTTTGTGACAATTTGGATTTGGTAGCTTTAGATACAGAATTGTCTGTTATAGTGATAGAAGAGAAGAAAAAACCAGCCCAACATTAATCTAAAGAATACCGAGGAACTCCCTATGTCTACCGAAAATCAAGCTCGCTCTCTGATGATGCGCCACCACCAACTGGTGAAGAACCGCCAGCAGTCCATGCTCAACCGCACCGCTACCGAAGTCGGGATGGAAGATACGCACTACTGGGGTCACATTCAAGGCAAACCGCAGCCCAGCTTTCAAGCCAGTTACGATCGCAGCAACGCCACTATGAGCTAGGGCAAGCTCAATTTCGACAATTGTCTACGAAGTTATTACCTATAATTTGGAGAAATCAGTTATGTCAACTCAAGAACAAGCCCGCACCCTGATGATGCGCCATCAACACGTCGTCAAAAACCGTCAGGAATCCATGCTGAGCCGTGTGGCTGCTGAAGTGGGTTTAGATGCTGGTTCTCCAGCGAATATCGATCGCAAATAACTCCTTTTTTCAACGGCGAGATAGTTGAATCGAGTTTGTTGTTTGCCAGCTAAAAATTAATAATGTCAATTACAAAACCGTCGCGACTTCTTCTTGAGTTCTAACTCTAGATTGGAAGCCGCGATTAGTTTTATGGGAATTGGGAATTGAAAATGGGGAATGGGAAATTGGGTTCAAAAGAATGGGGAATCTAAAATCTAAAATCTAAAATGGTTCGACTGAGCGCTCACGCCGAAGTCTAAAATCTAAAATCTAAAATCTAAAATCTAAAATGGTATAATCCCCTTTCAGCAGATTGAAGGCTACTAGGGAGGTCATCATGTCGGACTGGAAAGAAATTGACGGCGGAGTTACAGCACCCAGAGGGTATCGAGCCTCGGGAATTACAGCGGGCTTGAAGCCTTCAGGCTTGCCAGATTTAAGTTTAATTTTGTCAGAGGTAGACGCGATCGCCGCCGGAGTCTTCACCACATCGACTGTCCGGGCTGCTTGCGTGGACTACTGCCGCCAGCTTTTGCAAGCTAAACCCAGCGCGAAAGCAATTTTGTGCAATGCGGGACAAGCTAATGCGGCTACTGGCGAGCAAGGTTGGGCAGATGCGCTCGAAAGTGCCAATTTGTTGGGAAAAGCGCTGAATATTCCTCCAGAATCTATTCTTTTGGCCTCCACTGGCGTCATCGGACAGCGGATAAAAATGGAGCCGCTGAGGGCGGGAATTCCCCGATTAGTTGCTGAGGCATCGGAAACTGGTTCCGATGCGGCGGCTAAGGCTATTTGTACGACTGATTTAGTGCCGAAAACGATCGCCCTGGAAACCAGGTTTGGCGATCGACCCGTCCGCATCGGCGGCATTTGCAAAGGTTCGGGAATGATTCACCCGAATATGGCAACAATGCTGGCATTTGTAACTTGCGATGCAGCAGTGTCATCGCATTTGTGGCAAGAAATGCTGAGTCGGGCGGCTAACAGAAGTTTCAATCAAATTACTGTTGACGGCGATACCAGTACAAACGATTCGCTAATTGCTTTGGCAAACGGTCAATCCCGCACACCGGCAATTACGGAAATGGGGGCAGATGCTGAAAAACTAGAGGCGATGCTGACAGAAGTTTGCGTACATTTAGCAAAGGCGATCGCGCGTGACGGCGAAGGTGCAACTTGTTTGGTGGAAGTGCAAGTTAGCGGCGCACTGGATGAAGTTTCTGCGAGTAAAATTGCCAAAACAATTGTCGGTTCTTCTTTGGTGAAAGCTGCTATTTTCGGACGCGATCCGAATTGGGGCAGAATTGCGGCGGCCGCGGGGCGCGCTGGTGTACCCTTCGACCAAGAGAATTTGCGGATTCAATTGGGGGATTTTTTGATGATGGAAAACGGACAACCTAAAGAGTTCGATCGCGCTGCTGCGAGTAATTATATGAAAGCGGCTGCGGAGGGAGAATATTTGAAGGCTGATACGGTGGTAATTCAGGTTAGTGTGGGGAATGGCAGCGGTTTTGCGAAAGCTTGGGGATGCGATTTGAGTTACGACTACGTGAAGATTAATGCGGAGTATACGACTTAAATAAGTCCAGGCGGTGAGAAGTCCGGGCGGTTAGAAACCCCGCCTACACAAACAAAACCAGACGAGAGAAAGTTGAAGGCAAATTTCACACAATTTAAACTCAACTTCCCCCCGTGGGGGGAAATTAAAAAATCTGAAACCTTTACTCACCGAGTTAATCTCAGCTTTTTTGCTCCTCATTTTAAAATCGCTAAAGCCCTTACAGAGATAAGCTTTTTATGATTTCAGCTAAAGAGCGCTAAAAATCTTATTCAGACTAAGTTTCAAGACTTTTTCAGCTTATTATTAATAAGTCTAATATAAAGTTTGAAAACACGCCCTAACCAAAACTATCGGAGACAAACACATAGCCACCACCATACCCGACAGCATTATCCACTAATATTAAACCGTCATTGGTCTGCGGATCGCCACTCTGAGCAAGTCCATAATTCACCACGCGCAACAACCGCTGCGGCGTAAACGATTCTAATTCCACAAAATTACCTCCATCCAGCCACGCTAGTTCTTCTGCTGTTAAACTTTGCCTTACAGTATCTGGTAATTGACGGGATCTTTGTGCCATTACTTGAGATTGCTGCACAAACATATCGCGGGTTGCCAAGATTTGACGGGGAGAAATTCCCAAATCAAAAATGGTCACCGCTTGATTCGCAAACCACTCTGGATTAGTCCGCAGTTGATTTACCAAACCAACGCCACCAGGACTCGCATTGTGGAGTGCATACACTTTTAAATCGGCATTACGGCGCAGCATTTCAATCACGGTGTTGAAGATGCTTTGGGGATAGCCGCTGATGCTTAGAATGGCGCAGTTGTTTTCAAAATGGACGTTGTTGGCAATTAGAAATTGAGCTATTTCGTCACTGTCACAGATAATTGCGCGATCGAAGCTGTAGGCGCTAACTTCGGGATCGATGCTGGCGCGTAAAGCTTCTTGGCGAGGTGCAGGCAGCAGTTTTTCTAGTGTACCGTTCACTCTTTGCCAGCGTTGTAGCCACTCATCACTCTGGGTTGCATTGACGAGAAATATTTCACCGATTTCGTGTTGGCGGCGTTTTTGTGAAATACCGAGCCAGTAGGAAGATAGCCCTAGCAAACCGACTGTCATATATCCGGGAAAAGAATTAGAGAGCAGGATTATTGGAATGCCTGTTACTAAAATAGTTATCCCTAAGATTTGCAGGTTTTTAGCACTAATTCTTCTACCGATAATCCCTTGCTCAGGAGATTCGCTATCTTGAAAAAGTTTTCCAATCCAAGAAATATTGTAAACAGCGAATAAAATAAGAAATGCGACTTTAAAAAAAGTTGAATTAAAAATACCTGAAGGAAAATTGCTAAAAATCACAATGAATACACCACCGAAAATTAATACAAATAAGCCAAGAACAAAGTAAAGAATTATCAAGAGTCCGTTTGGCAAGCTGCGAGGTGTAAGCCGTTTATTAATAAGATACAAGAACTGTTGGGGCGTGAAGAATAACATATTTTGGCTGGAAATATCTTCGATCGCCTTCTTGAAAAAGGTATCAGTGAATCCAAAATGTTTATCGGTGACGCTAGTGGGTTCAAAGACAAACAAATGGTTGCACCGTTTACATCGACCTGAGTACCTGGTACGATCGCGCAAATTGTTATCGGTATTACACTGGACGCATTTCATTCCCATTTCGGTTACTCCTGATTGATTTAATGGATTTATATCGTTGACGGTTGTTTTGGAATGGTTTTACCGCAGAGGCCGCAGAGGAAGAGAAGACAGATAATAAGTAGAAGGAAAAAGGAAGAAACTATTCCCAATGCCCAATGCCCAATGCCCAATGCCCAATGCCCTCTTAAAAGATTTGTCCGTTTAACAAAATGGAATAGTCTTCTCGCTGTCGAATTAATCGATCGCCCTTGCCATCAATCAACACCTCAGCAGGCCGGGGGCGGTGCAGAAAATGCGACGACATCGCATAGCCGTAAGCCCCGCTATCCAAAATGGCGATCGCATCTCCAATTTTGAGTTTCGGTAGCCAACAGTTGCGCCCCAAATAATCCCGCGAATAAGTCGTGTTGCCGCAAATATCCGTTTCATGTCGCGATACGTCGTCGGTTTCCCAAGTTGCGATCGCCCGGTAGCCCCCGTGCACCGCAGGCACCGATAGATTTGATACAGTCGTATCCACACCGACAATTTGCCGATAGCCCAACCACTTCACCGACACAACTTTCGCAAGCAAAACGCCACAACCTGCGATTGCCGATCGCCCCGGTTCAATCACCAACTCGATCGGGCGAGATAGCGCACTCAATCGTTCAGTAATCGCCGCACCAAACTCCCGCCAGTCAAACACTGCACCGCCTCGATAGGGATAGCCAAAACCACCGCCAAAATCGAGGGTTTTCCAATCGGGCAACAGTTGGGCGATCGCAATTAGCCGATCGATCGCCTGCGTAAAAGCACTCGTGGCGTTCGTTCCTGTCCCCCGATAAAAATGCAATCCGGTAATCCTCAACCCCTGCTGCTGCGCGATTTCGTTGGCTTTCTCGAATTCGGCGGGACGCACTCCAATCCGACTGTCTCCCGTCAATTCCGGTGAGTTGAGGCGCAGTCCGATTTCGGCACCGATCGATCGCGGTTGACTCCCGGAATATTCGCAAAAATCCTGGAGTTGCGACAGACTATCGAAATTGAATCGATCGATCTTCCACTCGATCAATTGCTGAATATCCGCCCTGTTGAGGTTACTGCCGGTGTAGACAATGCGATCGCTCGTAAAACCCGCTTTCAGTCCCAAAAACACATCCCCTGGTGTATTCGCGTGTAGCCCCCAACCAGCCTGCTGAATCAATTGCAACAGAGCAATATTGCCGTTGGTGACGCTAGCAAAATGAAACTGAACGTGCGGATAGTCGATCGATCGCGTAATATGCTCAAGGGTTTGATGGAGGCGATCGGCCTGATACACATATAAGGGCGAACCATAAGTTGACAAAAGTCGCTGGGCCATTGCTTCCGAGAACGGCGGCGAATGTATTTTGGTTTCATTCTGTAGCAAAGATTCAGTCATATAGAAGAAGGAAGAAGGAAGAAGGAAGATGGAAGAAGGAAGAAGGAAGAAGGAAGATGGAAGATGGAAGATGGAAGAAGGAAGATGAAAAATGGAAGATGAAAAATGGAAGATGAAAGATGGAAGATGGAAGAAGAAAGATTGTAAAATCGAGTCAACAGTCAACAGTCAACAGTCAACAGTCAACAGTCAACAGTCAACAGTCAACAGTCAACAATCAACAGTCAACAGTCAACCTCCTTCGATATTTCCAAATGCGTTGTCCGATCGCCGGTGGCAACCAAAACACATGATCCAGCGATAGCTTAAGCGGAATTTCGCCTAAAACCTCGGTTCGCCATGCCTGCCACATCAGCAGCAACCAGAGATTGTTGCCAATATAGCGATCGCGCATAGCAACTCCGAGTTGTCCCGATAACATCGCGTCGGCTAAATGGGGCTGCCAGCAATTTTGCGATCGCAACAGATTCGGATTCAGCCGATCGCCGATCGCAGCCCAAAACTCCCGGTAATACCAAACCTTCAACGGCACACCCATCCCGCGCTTTTCCCGCCAGACAATTTCCGGCGGCAGCCAGCGTTCGGACGCTTTTTTGAGGATGTATTTTTCGCACGCACCTTGCAGTAGAAGCTCGCCAGGGAGTTGAAACGTCCATGCTGTGAGGTCGGGGTCGCAGAAGGGCGATCGCACCCACAAACCGCAAGCAAACGCCAATGCCGTTGCCCTCGGCTGAATATTTTGGGCACCTTTGAGCATCAGCGAAGCGCGCCGTAGCCTCGCTAGCAGGGAAGGACAGGTTTCGGGATCGATCGCGTCTTGCAGGTAAACGCTCAAATCGTGAGACTGGATGCGATCGAGCATTTCTGGCGAAAAAATCTGTTTTTCATAACCATAAAAGCGCTGAAATGTCCGCAAATACTGCTGTTCAAAAGTTTCTCCTCCCGCGGGATGTTCTGCACTGTAAACTCCGTGTGCAATCAAAGGCTTGTTCGTCCATCCAGCAAATAGCTGATCGCCATTCTCGCCATTGAATACAACTCGCACGTCTTGCGCCGCCGCCTGTTTGAGCAAAAACAGTGCAGCCGTGGTGCCATCTCCATAGGGTAAATCGAGGGCTTTGGCGGTTTGCCCGATCGCGCGCAACACTGCATCGCCCGTCGCCGCCACTCGGATCAGCGGAATCTGGAAAAAGTCCGCCACCTGTTGGGCGTAGGGCAGTTCGGAATAGGCTTCCACACCAAAATCGAGGGCATAGGCGCGCACCTGCAAGCCTGCTTTCACTAGCAGCGCCGTCACCAGGGAAGAATCGATGCCACCGGAGAGTAAAACGCCCACGGGTTCGTCGATCGGCAAATCGGCCACTTGTCGATCGATCGCCTGTTGCAACAGCCCTTGCAATTGTGCGATCGCCTCATCCTCACGGCGCAGTAATTGGGGCGCTTCTTGCCAAGCCGATGGCAGCGATTCCCTACGGGATAGCTTCGCCGCGCGTACTTTCGGCGGATCGTTAACATCGGCGATTTCCCAAATCATCTCGCTTCCGGCTGCTACGGATGCAATTTGCTCGATCGGCGTTAACGGCGCGGGCACGTAGGAAAAGCAAGCATAACTGTGTAGGGCGATCGGGTTAATTTGAGGGGAAGCAATCAGCGGTAGCAGCAATTGCATTTGCGTCGAAAACCAAATCGTTTCTCCCAACTGCATCCAGTAAAGCGGCACTCGCCCAAACGGATCGCGCCCCAGCCGTAGCTGTTTCGCTTCTACCGCCGCCCAAGCATCTCCCGGTAAATCGGTTGGCCCAAATCGCCCGCAAGCATTCAGCGTCACTGTGTCAGCCGCGAGTACAGATGCAGAGGCGATCGCCCATTCTGATAATTTGCCCTGTCGGATGAAGTAGTCTGGGGCTAAACGGCTGAGCGTTTTTGTGCGATCGTCGAGTCCCCAGTAGCCGATAAAATGTGAAGGTTGGTCGATCGCACCCATTAGATGTCTCCAATAATTATTGTGGAACAGGCATCTTGCCTGTTCAAAACAGGCTTTTTTGAATTAGTCTATTTAGATATCTCCAATAATCATTGTGGAACAGGCATCTTGCCTGTTCAAAACAGGCTTTTTTGGATAAGTCTATTTATTTCACAGTGAAAGGTTCACTGCTGATGACGCGCCCATCCAGGGACATCCGAACTTCCCATTTGCCTGGGGCGGCAGCAGATCCGAGATCGTAAAAGCAGTGCGTATTCCAAACCGCAGTATCGATCGTGCGAGTTTGATACCTGCCCTGATGAACAACGTCACCGCTGGGGTTAATCCAATCGCATTGCAGAGACAACTGATTGCCGATCGGAGCATTTTTCAACGTCACCTGGTAGTAGATGCGGGGGTTGATTAGACGGTTGACTTGAGTAAAGCTGTCACCACCTTTTTTCGATAGCGCAATCCTGTCTTCTCCTCCGACAACTTGAGCAGTTTTTTGTTGCTGATTTTGCCCGAACAGCACGCCTATAACGATCGCAGAGATGACAACAACTGTCGAGGCGATCGCGATCCAACGGTTGCGTCGCTGCTGTTGTTCTAGGGCTTCGCGGCGGCGCATTTGGGCGATCGCATCTTCTAAAAGCTCATCAGGAAGATTCAACTCTCGTAAAATTTCTCTTACCTGATCTGGGGCCAGTTCTAACTCGCGCTGCTGCGATAACTTGTCGATTTCAGCGACTACCTGTGCTAACTGAGTTTGAGTGAGCCGAGTTTCCATAAAGTTCTTTCCCGTAAAAATTAGATATATAAATCACCCCTCTCTTCTCTTCCTCTGCGCCCTCTGCGCTCTCTGTGGTTGAATTATCCATATTATTCAATAAATAGCTCTCAAAGTCAATTCATAAAAATCATAACCTTGACCTCATAAAAATCATATTTATAGAACTTAGTATAGATACCCAAAAACCGTTTTTTCTTTTCCAAAAATACTTCGTTGCAACCCGCAGATTAGGTAAAATAGCCGATTTATTTGTGGGAGTGAGTAAATTCTGACTTATATAAAATCCAGACTGGCAAATTCCTCAACTTTTTGAGACTCGATTAAAAAAGGCAATTTGCCTAAATCTAGTTTTTCCTGTTGGCGATTTAACCAAATTGCGTTTAATCCCGCATTTTTAGCACCACAATAATCTGCTTTGAAGCTGTCACCGATATGCAACACCTTCTCGGCAGTGCAGTTGTGCTTTTGCAAAGCCACAGTAAAAATTTTAGAGTCTGGTTTTGCTGCACCAACCTCGGTAGAAATTGTCACTGATGTGAAATAACCAGCTAAATTTAGTGCTTTTAATACTGGATAAATTCGGGAATCGAAATTCGATACTACTGCTAATTCAATTCCTTGTTGCTGCCACTTATTTAATGCTGGCAATACGTCGGGATAGACGAACCAAGGTTCGGCGGTGGCAAAATGAGCGTAGAGTTCGACAAAGAATTTGGGAAAGTCTGAGAATTGATTGAAAACGCCTGCTCTTTGAAAAGCGTTCGCGCAAACTGCTTGCCACCATTCAAATTCTAGCTGGGGAATTTTGGCTAATTCTCTTCCGGGAAATGCCATCGGATTTGAGTCGGCAAAACTTTGGAAAAATGCTGCATTTAACTCTTCGTTAGAAACAGTTACTCCCCAACTGCCGGCAAATTTTCCGTAGACTTCGCCGACGCTGCCGCGCACGTCAAATAGCGTGCCTGCGGCATCGAGAAAAATAATTTTGGTCATTTGAGAAGAAAAAGAGAAGAGGAAAGAGGACTTATCGCACATCCGGTTGCATCGGAATGATTTAACCACAGAGGACACAGAGAACACAGAGGAAAAGAAGAGAAGAGAATAGAAAAGAGATTTGAATAATTCCTTCTTTCTTCTTCCTTTTTCCTTCTTCCTTCTAATTAGTTGTTTGCGGATTCACCACACCAGAATGATTGGCAATGTTGCCCGCAGGTTCAAATCTGCCTCCTAAATATTTGGCTAGGAATTCTTCGGCGATCGCATAAAAGTGCAGGCGATTTTCCGGTCGCGCAAATCCGTGTCCTTCGTCTGTATAAAGCACGTATTCTACAGGTTTGCCGGCTTGCTTCATGGCATTGACAATTTGCTCGCTTTCTGCTTCTTTTACTCGCGGGTCGTTGGCACCTTGGGCGATTAGCAAAGGTTTCTGAATGCGATCGACAAAAAATAAAGGCGAGATCGATTTGAGAAACTCTGGTTCTGTTTCCAAATTGCCGACGCGGTGATACATACTTGCTTTGATCGGTTCCCAGTAAGGGGGAATACTTTGCAGCAGTGTAATCAAATTGCTTGGCCCGACAATATCGACAGCGCAGGCAAAAACATCGGGACTAAAAGTCAATCCGACTAAGGCAGCATAACCGCCGTAGGAACCGCCCATAATCGCAATTTTATCCTGTTGGGAAATTCCTGTTTCTACCAGCCAATTAACCCCATCTAGCAAGTCGTCGTGCATCTTAGCGGCCCATTCGCGATTGCCGGCATTGAGAAAGGCTTTGCCGTAGCCGGTGGAACCGCGAAAATTGATTTGCAAAACGGCGTAACCTCGGTTTGCCAGCCATTGGGCTTGTGGATTGTAACCCCAGGTATCGCGTGCCCAGGGGCCGCCGTGAACAAGCAAGACTGTCGGTACGGGTGTGGCGACACCAACCGGTTTTGTCAGGTAGCCGTGAATGGTTAAACCATCTCTTGCGGTGTAAGAAATGGGTTCCATTGATGATAGCGGTAGCCCTTCGAGTTTGGGTTTGTTGCTGAACAGAAAGGTGAAGGTTTTGGAGGCGCGATCGAACGCATAGTAGTAAACTGGCCCGTCGTCTGTCATGTAAGCGACTAGCCAAGTGGTATCGGCGAGGTTGCGGCTGGTGATGGAGAATTCGCCGGGGCGGAATTTGCCGAGATCCTCAAAATCATCTGCTATACTTTGGTCTAAAATCTGCCACTCTTGCTTGTCCTTGTAGAAGGAAACCGCCTGAATCTCTCGCTTGGTGGGGTGTCCGACAATGTTGCCGACATCGTATTCTGGGTCAGAGGCGAGATCGGTTTCTTGTTTGGTTTCTAAGTCTAATGCGATCAAACGTTCGGCGTTAGCATCATGATTGCCGATGATGTAAAGAATTTTGCCGTTTTCTGAGAACATGAGGGCACCACCTTCCTCATCGGGCCCCCACCTTCGCAGGCTTTCCCAAGACTTGTCGGCAGTTTCCCGAAACACCAATTCTGAGCCGCCATCGGCAGTTGTGGCTGTGGCCGCCCGCACTTGGAATTGGGCGTCAGCAATCCAACGGACGATGTTACCTGGGTTGTCGGTCTCAAATTCAACGGCACCATTTTTGAGGTTGATGCGGTAAACGTCGTGTTTGCTGCGATCGCGGATGTTCATTCCCACTAATATTTCATTGGGAAATTTGCGGTCAAAGGCGATCGTATGAGCTTGAACGCCTTGAAATGGTGTCAAGTCGCGAACCAGATTTGACTGGATATTGACTAAATATAAATGCCAGTTTTCGTCACCCTCAGCATCTTGGAGATAAATTAGCTCTTCGCCGCTGTAAGTCCAGTAAAACATACGGATGCCCCGTTTTTTATCTGCTGTCAGTTGGCGATCGTCTGCTTGACCGACGGTACGCAATTGCACTTGCAAAACGTTGTTTTTATCTGGTGCAATGTAGGCGAGATACTTGCCGTCTGGTGAAAGTTGGGGGCTAGTTTTTTCGGGATTTCCAAACAGAATTTCCCGCTCTATCAACGGTGGAAGTTCAGTTTTGGGCTGTTGTAATGTGGAAGTTTGCATTTTTTATCGTGCCTAATATTCTCTGAATCTACACTCCGACAGAAAAAACCAGATTTTTACCAAATATGCGGGTAGTAGTGAAGTATTTTCGTGAAAAACCCGGTTTCCGAACCGCCATCATAAGTCCTACAATCAACAATCAACAATCAACCGTCAACGGTTAACAGTCAACAGTTAACAGTCAACAATTAACTAACTTTTAAGCAACTCCTGAATCGGCTTGCTAATCCAATTGAAACCAACTTTTAGCTGATGATCGAATGTTGGCATCCGATAGAGATAGGCGAGGCGGCGAGCAATGTGGGCTAGTTGTCCGTCGAGTTTAATTCCTAAACCGGCCAGGGTGGCGTTGTCAATTCCTAATGTCATCATTTCTCCTAGCGGCTGATAGCGGAAAGGAAGTAATGGGCGGCCGGTGAGGGAGGCCCAAATGTTCCATGCGGTGTAGTCAGCTTGCTGGAAGGCTGTTTGGGCTGTTCCGGGGACTTTTTGATTAGTTGCATCGTGACATTCAGCTAAGTCTCCCAAGGCAAATATATCTGGATGGTCGATAATTTGCATTTGCGAATTGACTATTAATTGACCGCGGCGGTTTTGTTTGAGGGGTAGCGATCGCACTGCTTGACTAACTTGAGTTCCTACTGTCCACAGCACTATGTCTACGGGGAGAACATCTAATTGTCCTTTGTAAAGTAAGGATATTGTGTCGGCTTCGATCGCCTCTACTTCTGTTTCTAAGTCGATCCACACTTTCCGTTTTTCTAAAGCTTCGCTGGCGGCTTCGCGGTTAAACTCCGGTGATGTCCGCAGAATCATGTCGCTTTGCTCGACTAACCGCACGCGACCTTTTTCTCCGAGCCGATCTGCTAATTTACAAGCTAATTCTACTCCTGAATAACCGGCGCCGACGATCGCCACCCGAATTTTGTCGTTGTTGCTGGCTTCTAAAAACCGCAGTCTTTCTTCTAAGCGGTAGGCGTCGTCGAGAGTGCGAAACGAGTAAGCATATTCAACCGCACCCTTGACCATATCTAGGGGCGTTTCGCCGCCTAAAGCTAAAACCAGGCGATCGCACGGAATTTCTGGCCCGTCGTGCAACTGCACTCGCTTTTCCTCCACATCGATGCCGGAGACAGTACCCTGACAAAAGCGCACACCTGTTTTTTGCAAGAGTTCGGCAAACGGTGGGGCAATTTCCCAGGTTTGGAGTTCGTCGGTGAGGAGTTCGTACAGCAGGGGAACGAACAAAAATCGATCGCGGCGGTCAACTAGGACAATTTCGGGTTTTTCGGTTTTGGAGAAGGGTAACTGACTCAAGCGCAGGGCTGTGTAGAGTCCGCCGAAGCCTCCGCCGAGAATGCAAATCCGGGGTTGTTGTTGAGTCATGGTGTTTTGTTTGAGGGGCGATCGGTAGCAAGGAAACTTATCTTATTCTAACGAGAGTGAGGGAGTGAGGGAGTGGGGTAGTGGGAGTGGGGAAGGGGGAGAGTGGGGGAGTCGGAGAGTGAGGGAGTGGAAAAATCTTCCCTCTTTCCCTCGAACCTCAACATCCATCTGTTAAATCCGTTAAACTCACATCTGGCACCATTCTCAATAAGGCAGGACTTACGCACTCAAGGGCGTTAAACCAAGGGTTTGAGATTGCTTCACTACGTTTGCAATGACAGAAAATCGTAGTACCTGCGTCCAGGACTATAAGGATTTTAGGGGAGGGATCTCCTGCCAAACTCCTACTCCCCACAAGAAATTCATTCTTTGTGGAACAGGCCCTCGGGCCTTTTAAGCGAGAAGGGTGCACCATCTCAGTGAAATGCGTTGAATCCGTTAGACAATGCGTTTCCGAACAGTTTTCTATATCTCTAGCCTTGATTAGCTTTACCTATTAGCCAACCTCAAATTTTCTGAATGTTCGCAGAACTAATTTTGTACTATATTAGTTTATAACGAATTGTTACGCAAATTAAATTCACTTTTTATAGGGTCATCTACGCTAACACTTGCCCCCGCACTCACAAGTGAAAAAAAACCATGCAAATTTCTTCCAATTCTTCTAAATTTAAGAACGGCGATCACAATAACGAAGACGGCTCATCTTTGTTAAAAAGCGAAGAACGATATAAAAATTTAGTAGCTAATATTCCCGGTGCTGTCTACCGCTGTACCTGCGAGTATACGGACGCCGGGGAATTAACACGGACAATGGCGTTTTTGAGCGAGGCTGTTCAAGAAATATCAGGCTATCCCTCTTCGGATTTTATCAACGATCGCGTCCGTTCTTTTTCCAGCATTATCCATCCTCAAGACCGCAAAAATGTGGATGCTACTGTCAAAAAAAGTGTAGCAACCAGAACTTCGTACATCCTTGAATACCGGATTGTCCGGGCTGACGGCGAAATTAGCTGGGTTTACGAAAAAGGCAAAGCTGTTTGCTGCGAGGCGGAAGAGGCTAGAGGAAAACAAGAGGGACAAGGGGAAATTGAAGGCTTTTTGTCGGCTGTGGTTTCGCCGGTTTCGCCGATCGCAAATTCTCTGTGTCGGGTTGTTTATCTCGACGGAGTGATTTTGGATATTACTGAACGAAAGCGAGCTGAGGAAAACCTGCGAAACACTCAAGATTTTCTCAATGCGGTACTGCAAAACCTGCCGATTAGTGTCTTTATTAAAGATGCTGTAGAGCAAAAGTTTATTTATTGGAATACTGCTAGCGAAGAATTGTTTGGCTATTCGAGGGATGAAGTTATCTTAAACAATGCTGCTGGCTTTTTGGACTCAGAGCAGGCAAATTACTTGCAAGCACAAGATTTAGAAGTATTTGCAACGAGAAAAGGCGTCGATTTGCCCGAACAAACTCTGGAACTTCCGCGCCTGGGAAAGCGGATTTTACACACGAAAAAAGTTCCTTTGTTTGACGATTCGGGCGCGCCTAAGTACATTCTGGGTATTGCTGAAGATATTACGGAAAGCAAAAACAATGAAACTGAATTGTCGCGCTTGGCCATTGTGGCTCAAAAAACCCAAAATGGTGTGATTATTACTGATGCTCAAGGCTGCATTGAATGGGTGAATGAAGGATTTACTCGGATTAGCGGTTATGTGCTGGCAGAAATGCAGGGAAAAAAACCGGGTGATGTACTGCAAGGCCCTGAAACAGACCCGCTAACTATTGCTCAACTGCGATCGGCTTTGGCTGCAGGCGTGCCGTTTAATCAGGAAATCTACAATTACAAAAAAAATGGAAAGGGTTATTGGGTGGCGCTTTCGATCGCCCCAATTTATCAAGAAAATGGTGAACTAGAAGGTTTTATTGCGGTGCAAACTGATATTACGGACCGCAAGCAAGCAGAGGAAACACTCAGGGAGAGGGAGAATTATTACCGCTGCATTGTCGAGACGGCTTCGGAGGGCGTTTGGGTGTTTGACAGGGAAAGTATCACGACTTTTGCTAACTCTCGAATGGGCGAAATGCTGGGGTATACTGTGGAGGAAATGCTGGGGCGATCGCTATTTGAGTTTATAGATTCCGACTCTAGGAAAATAGCAGAAACTTACGTCAAGCGCAGGCGGCAAGGCATTAGCGAACGCCACGATTTTAAGTTTACTCGCAAAGACGGATCTCACTTGTGGGCGATCGTGTCGGCGACGCCGATGTTCGACGCTGAGGGCGAATTTTCTGGGGTGTTGCGGATGATTACCGATATTAGCGATCGCAAACAAGCAGAAGCAGAATTGCGCCAAACTCTCAAAGAGTTGGAATTTGAAAAATTTGCTTTGGATCAATCGGCAATTGTCTCGAATACCGACGAATTCGGAGCGATTACCTATGTCAACGATCAATTTTGCGAACAATTTAAATATTCCCGAGAAGAACTGATCGGTAAAACCCACAGACTTGTCAATTCTGGCTATCATTCAGCAGATTTTTTCAAGCAGCTTTGGTCAACCATCCGCCAGGGAAAGGTTTGGCGGGGAGAAATGAAAAATCAAGCTAAAGACGGCACATTATTCTGGTTGGATACTACGATTGTACCTTTCTTAAATACGAACGGCGAACCCCATCAATATGTAGCAATTCGCAAAGATATTACCAAGCGCAAACACGCAGAAGAAGCGGTGCGACTTTCCGAAAGTCAATTGAGGGCTAAAAATCAAGAATTGGCAAAAGCCCTACGGGACGTGCATAAAACTCAAAGCATGATGGTTCAAAATGAAAAAATGGTAAGTTTGGGGCAATTAGTCGCTGGGGTTGCTCACGAAATCAACAATCCAGTTAGCTTTATTTACGGCAACGTCATGCACGCTGACGATTACTTTAAAGACTTGCTAAAAATGCTCCAACTTTACCAGAAGGAATACCCGCACCCAACACCGGCAATTAAACAAGAAATAGATGATGTCGATTTGAATTTTCTGCTCAAAGATTTGCCAATGCTGTTAAATTCGATGAAAATGGGAGCAGAGCGAATTCGCCAAATTGTGCTGTCACTGAAGAATTTTTCGCGATTAGATGAAGCCGAACAAAAGCAGGTGGATATTCACGAAGGGATTGAAAGCACTTTGTTGATTTTGCAGCACAGGTTGAAAGAAACGGCAGGGCGTCCTAAAATTCTGCTGCTCAAAGAGTTCGGCAATTTGCCCCGCGTACAGTGTTATGCAGGACAGTTGAATCAGGTTTTTATGAATATTATTGGCAATGCAATTGATGCTTTGGAAGAGGCAATGGAGACTGGACAGTGGGCGGAGGGGGAACAGGCACCTATTCCTTATTGTCCTTCCCCGACGCTGCGGATTTGTACGGAGGTAAAATATGAAGAGGATACTTTGATGCAGGCAGATTCTGCTGTTTCTGATGCTTCGGTTCGGCATCCTTCTCATATTGTGATTCGGATTGCTGACAACGGCCCGGGGATTCCGATAGATGTTCACGAAAGGCTATTCGATCCGTTTTTTACTACGAAAGAACCTGGTAAAGGTACTGGTTTGGGGCTGTCGATCAGCTATCAAATTGTGGTAGAAAAACACGGCGGGCAGCTTAAATGCCATTCCGCACCGGGTCAAGGCACGGAATTTGCGATCGAGATTCCTGTGGGGAATAGTCAGTGGTCAGTAGTCAGTAGTCAGTAATTATTTACTACCAATTACCCATTCCCAATGCCCAATTCCCAATGCCCAATTCATTATTCCCAATTCATTATTCCCCATAACCATGAAATATAACGTAATTTATGACGGCAATTGCAATCTATGCGTTACTTTGGTACAGTTACTAGAAACCTTAGACCAAGGCACGCGGTTTGAGTATATTCCCATGCAAGATTTAGAGCAATTAAATCGCTTTGGGATTACGTCTGGAGACTGCGAAATGGGGATGATTTTGATAGATGGCAATACCCCAGAACGGCGCTGGCAGGGCAGCGATGCGGCGGAGGAAATCGGGCGGATATTGCCGGGAGGCGAGGTGTTTGTGGCTGCTTATCGGGCAATGCCGGGGATGAAGTGGATGGGCGATCGCGTGTACGAACAAGTCCGCGATAACCGCTATACTTTGTTTGGCAAGCGATCGACTACTTACAAATCTGTTTATCCGGTTGGCTGTAGGTCGATCGACAATTGCGATAATAGCAAGGACTAAAGTCCTTACTACAAACAGGTTCGCAGTGAAAACTGAATTCCTCAAAAAGATTGATTAAACAAATCGAATATCTGCTGGCAAAAGTCTTTGAGTTTTTGCGCCGACTCCACCGCAGGTTCGGTTTGGCCGAGAAAATTCCAATTTTCCACGGTAGAAAAGTGCCACTGCTGACCGCTATGATCGTAACCGGCGGCCTCAACTCCGATCGCGCGCCGATATCCTTCCACCGGATCTTGGTAAAATCGGATTTGAATCAAAATGCTGCGGCTTTGCAGCAAGCGACTTCTACCGGGAAAATGGAAGCCAATGTCGATCGAATCTGGATCTACAAGTTCTCTGGTATCCTGGTCATTCATCCAAGGTTTCAAATCGACTTTTGCATCCGGGAATTCGGACTTGAATAAATTAACAACCGCAGCAATTTTGCTGGCAACTTCTATATTTTTGGCTTGTTCGGCAGCGTTCACTCGAAAAACTCCTATCAAATATAGTTATTACATTTAGCTAATAATGTAACTGCATACTGCCGAATGTAGACTGTGAACAGCGGACTTTTTCATAAATAATTAGGCATTGACAAATTTTCATATATGTGTTGTGCCGTTTTTAGCCGAGTCTCGATCCCCCTAAATCCCCCTTAAAAAGGGGGACTTTGAGTAGGCTCTTGTCCCCCCCTTATTAAGGGGGGTTAGGGGGGATCTTCGGGTTTTAAAACACGCCATAGTTCCATAATCTTAATTCACGGGAAGTGCGATCGCAAATTCCGTACCTTCTCCCAGCACCGATTCGCAAGTTAGTTTACCGCCGTGGGTTTCTTCTACAATTTGCCGGCTGATAGACAACCCCAAACCAGTACCTTTTCCTACTCCTTTGGTAGTAAATAAATGGTCAAATATTTTCGACTTGACCTCCGATGACATCCCTTGACCGTTATCTTTGATTTTAATCACCACGCTGTTGTTATCGTCCCCGAGATGAGTGATAATGGCGATCGTATTCGGTAAAGCTTCAATTTCAGCGTAAGTGCGACCCTGGTTGAATTCGTCAAAACACTCGATCGCATTTGCCAGCAAATTCATAAATACCTGATTTAGTTGCCCAAAATAACATTTAACTGGCGGGATATCTCCGTATTCTTTGATAATCTTAATCGCGGGGCGAGTATCTTTAGCTTTCAGGCGATACTGTAAAATCATCAAAGTGCTGTCGATACCGTCATGAATATTTGCTGACACTTTAGTCGCACTGTCAGCGCGGGAAAAAGTCCGCAAAGACTTGCTAATATTTCGGATGCGCTCTGTACCTGATTTCATAGATAAAAGCATTTTCGGCAAATCTTCGATCAAATATTCTAAATCAATTTCCGATACTTTATCCTCTAACTCATCTCCAGGATTAGGAAATTTTTCTTGGTAAAGTTGTAAGCAATCAATCAAATCTAAGCTCGCCTCAGCAGCAGCATCAAGATTGCCCGCAATAAAACCAAGCGGATTGTTAATTTCGTGAGCAACCCCTGCAATCAAGTTGCCGAGAGCCGACATTTTTTCGCTTTGAATAAGTTGCAGTTGCGCCTGTTGCAATTCATTGAAAGATTTTTCTAACTGTTGAGATTTTTCTTTCTCGCGCGCGTACAAACCAGCATTTTCTACAGCAATAGCAACTTGAGAAATTAACACTTTGAATACTTCTACTCTCTCTGCTGTAAAAGCTCCTACTGTCAAAGCATTTTCTAAATAAATTATTCCGCGCCGCTGAGATTGATAAATAATCGGCAAACAGAGAATTGATTTTGGTTGATATTTCCGAATATAGGTATCCACCTTAAAAGGTTCGGCGACAGTCGCATTGTCTAAAACCAGATGCTTTTGACTGCGCTGTACGTAATTAATCACAGACAGGGGAACATCTTGACTATTTTCTACGGGAATAGAGGGTAAAAGTGTCACTTTATCCTCCGCAAAACTGCCAGTAGCTTCTATACAGAGGATATCGTTTTTCAGCAACAGCAGCACTACTTTTTGAGCCGCAGCATTTTCTAAAATAATTTTGATTAATTTTGTCAACAATTTTTCTAGAACAATTTCACCGTTAATGGCTTGCGCCGACTTAATAAAAGTAGCTAAGTCTAAGAAATCGCCTAAACTACTACTGGTAGTATTTCCCGTGGCAGTGCGGGTGACATCGAGGGTTGGGGTTGGAATTGTGCGCGTCTGTGCTGCTAAGAAAGGATGTATTGATTCTAAATGTTTAACTTTAGCTATGGCTCCCCAATGGATATATCCATAATAGGCTTTAGTCAGATATGCTTGAGAAACGATCTCTTTACCCAAAGCTTGATAAAATTCTCCGGCTAATTCATAGGCTAATGCTTCCTCTTGAATGTAACCGTTTTTGGCTGCTCCATCAATTGCGCGATCGTACAATTCCATTGCTTCAGTATTTTGCCCCAAAACTCGCGCTGTTTCCGCTGCAACCAAATCGTATTTGTGTTGATAATTCATCGGAGCATGAACTGCCCACTTTCTCATCTTTTTTTGGTTTTGTACAATTTTTTTTAGATATTGCTTTTGCTCTTCTTTGCCAGTTGCGGGATACAAGGCGAGGAGACTGAGAGAATAGTAAAAATTATTCACTGAAACTACATAAAATCCGGCTGCTGCTTCTTCATATTTCTCAAATAACCGTGAATTTTCTAAGGCTTGTAAGTAGTTTCGGAAGAGAAAATTTAGCATGGCTTTGGCATTATAAACCACACAAACTAGTATAAAGCTTTTAGATTCTATTAAAGCGGGGATCGTTTTTAATTCATTGAAGCTCTCGCCGACTAAATAGCATGGTTCGACAGTTTTGCCACACAAATTGAGGGCAGTCTGTTTCTCTACACTTATATACTGTACAGCCATTTCTATTTGAGATTGCTGCATTAGTTTCAGATACTTACTTATCTCCTCGTCAACCTGAGCGAGAGGCTCTCCCATCCACAGTTTATAAGTACAATATATATTAATAGAATAAGCTGCATATTCCAACTCTCCCGTTTCCATCCCAGCTTGAAAACTTTCTTTGAGATCGCCTAATCCTGACTTGACAGAGGCTTTCCAGTGGTTAATAAAAGCACCAAAGGGTGTATAAACTCTACTTTTGATTGAACGGGATGGAAATTTGTCTAACATCCTAATTGCCAGTTGACCGAATTGGTAGGCCAAACTACTGTCCCCTAGCTTGTACATAACTACCCCATAAAAAACGTAGGCAATACTCGCATAAGGCGAATTACCATATTTAATGCACAGCTTGACCATCCTAGATGCCAGTAGCGGTACCAGTGGGGGCTTAGCCTGAACAGCAGTGCTGATAATCCCTGATAAAATCCGCATGGCTGCTTGTTTGTCGGGATCGGTCATTTCTGGCAAGTTAGCTAAATCCTCAATTCGTTTCAATCCCAAGCTCAGTTTTGTATTAATCACTCCCGCCAAAATATTGAAAAAATTGGGGTTTTGAGGAAAAGAAATGCCTAACAGTTTTAGCACTTCCAGTCCTGTATTTAGTGCTTCTATCAGTCGGATTTGAGCATTGTAAGAGTGGATTTGAAGTTCATAAACATTCACTTTTTCCAGTAGAGTTTTAGCTTTTTGCAGTACGATATGGACCAGTTTTTTTGAATCTTCATAGTTGATGTTTAAATATTCAGCTCCGGCTGTTGACTCGTAAATTGCTAAAGTTAAGTCATACTGACTTTGCCAACAATCCACTGGCAATAATTCCATAGCAACCCGCAAATACCTAACAGCAGCTTCATAAGCAGCCGCCGCTTTCGCCTTGCGTCCAGCAGTTAAATTTAATTTGGCTAACTGCGTCTTTTCAGCAGGCTGGCTAATGGTGTCAATTCCGACATTCAACTGATTGACGATATCAAAGATATTTTCTTCTAGCTTGTCTGGGGGAGTATTCTGTAACAGTAATTGACCGATCTTTAAATGGGTAGATTGCTTTTGATCTTCTGGAATTAGCGAATATGCGGCTTGCTGAACGCGATCGTGCAAAAATTTGTAACTAACCCGCGAAGTGTCTAAGTTGAGATTGATTGATTCGGCTCGATCGAAAACTAAAGGAATGCGATAAGCATCGCTCAAGGGCAGAATCAACCCTGCTTGCAAAGCTGAATAAAGTTCAGTGGCTGTAGCATTAGCTGAGTTTTCGCGGACAAGTGACAGGACATCAAGAGTAAATTTATCCCCCACGCAAGCTGCTAATTTCAAAACTTCTTGCGCCGCTGCGGGGAGCTTTTCAATGCGAGAAGCTACCAGTTCCACCACACTTTTATCGGTGATTCCAATGGCTTGGATTTCATCGATACTCCAATACCAGCCACTTTGACTTACCTCATTTGTAATGTGATTAAATTCAAATTTCAAAAGAGAGTCTTGATAAAGTGCTTGGAGTAATTGGGTCAAGAAAAAAGGATTGCCACCTGTTTTATTCCAGATTAAATTGGCTAGATTTGTTACTTTTTCTGTGCAAGTGTTAAGTGTTTCAGTCACTAATTCGGTCACATTTGCTAAATCCAGCGGTTGCAACACGATATTGTTGACTCTTGTACCAGTTTTTTCAATCTCTTCAACAGTCTGAATTAAGGGGTGGGTCGGACTAACTTCATTGTCTCGATAGGCACCGATTAGCAACAAATATTCTTGGTCAGGGTCAGTTATCAGTATTTGCATCAACTTTAATGTTGCTGAATCTGCCCACTGCAAATCGTCTAAAAAGATAACTAGGGGGTGTTCTTTTTGGGCGAAAACGCGAATAAATTCTTTGAATACCCGATTGAATCGATTTTGGGATTCTACAGGGGGGAGTTCTGGGACTTCTGGCTGTTTGCCGATGATTAATTCAACTTTTGGAATTACGTCGGCAATTACTTGGCCGTCTGTTCCCACTGCTGTTAAAATTTTAGTGCGCCATATTTCTAATGAAAGTGCACTTTCTGTTAGCAATTGCCGCAGCAAGGAGTTAAATGCTTGGATTAATGAGGCATAAGGAATGTTGCGTTTTAATTGGTCAAATTTGCCGCTAATAAAGTAACCTTTTGACCTAGTAATTGGTTTGCTAACTTCGTTGACTACGGCTGATTTACCGATGCCTGAGTAGCCTGATACTAGCATTAATTCGCTGCTTCCTGATGGGGGCGGGTTTTGTTCTAAGGTTGTTGGTTTTCCTAACAAATTGTTGGCTAAACCCCCTCTTACACGTTCAAATGCTGCTAGCAATTCATTAACCTGATTTTCCCGACCGTACAATTTTTGGGGGATTAACAATTGGCTGAGAATATCTAAGCGTCCGGGGATGAAGTCGGCAATTTGTCCGCTGGTTTCTAACTGATGCAAAGAAATTTCTAAGTCGGCTAACAATCCGGCGGCACTTTGATATCTATCTTCGGCATTTTTTGCTATCAATTTTATCACTATTTCTGAAATGACGGCAGGTATTTCAGAATTAATTTTATGGGGATATGTTGGTTGAACTGCAATGTGGCTATAAACTATTTCTAAGGGGTCGTTGCTGGGGAAAGGCAATTTTCCAGTCAGCATTTCATATAATGTGATACCAAGGGAATAAAAGTCTGTGCGGTAGTCGAGGGTGCGGTTCATTCTCCCGGTTTGTTCGGGTGACATATAGGCTAAGGTGCCTTCGACTGAGTTGGGATTGTTAAATTGCGGGTTTTCTTTGTTGAGTTTGCTAGCAATGCCGAAGTCGGTGAGTTTTACTTGTTTTGTTTGCGAGTTAATTATGATGTTGCTGGGTTTAATGTCTTTGTGAATAATGTGCTGAAAATGCAGGTATTGTAAAGCTTTGACTATTTGGATGGCGATGTTTAAATTTGCTTGCAGGCTCAAGGTTTCTCTTTCCAGCAGTTTGGCGAGGGATTCGCCGCCAAAGTCTTCTAAAACGATTCCTAATCGGTGGTCAAATGTTTGGAGACTGATGGCTTTGACGATTTGTTCGCTGTCTAAATTTTGGCGGATTTGATATTCGTGTTTGAGCCTGGTAATGGCTTCGAGGGTGGGATATTCAGCTTTGAGGACTTTCAGAATTGCTGGGGCCGCGTCTGTCGGTGTTTGTCCGCGATAGATTATTGTTTCGACGCCTTCGTGCAGAGTAGAATTTATTTGGTATTCTGATAAGGTTAACATAAATTAAATTATAGATTTTCGGATCTAATAAGGGTTAGATTAACACTACTTAGTTTTGATTTTGTGTGATTCAGATCGTGTATTTTGCGATTTCCAATCACACGGAATATACACTAAGTGAAAATGTGGGCTTGCTCGTTGTTGTCAACAAACATCTTAAATGTAATCTCGGTCTTGGGTGTGAGTCCCGAATGCTTTCGTTCCACAGTTTCTCAGGGAGGAGGGGAGCGATCGCACTGGGCCTCAAACGCCTCAAACAGCAGGAGATGGGAGCGATCGCACTGGGCCTCAAACAGGCAATTGAACGGGTTCTCAATCGCTGACTACCGTAACTTCACAGATAGTAGGAATAGATTCCGGTTCAGGCAAAATACGCACGCGGGCGAATTTTAAACCGCTGACTCCTTGCAGTGATTCTACCATGCCAGTCTGAACTTTTGGTTCTACCCAACCTTCGCGAGACAAGTAGCGCAAGTATTGTTGGTACTCTTCCCATTCGTCTTCGGTTGAATAAACTACCGTTAACATTCCTGGCTGGGTAATCCGCTCTTGTGCGTCTTTGTCAACGGCTTTTTCGATACGTTTTTTCACGAGTTCGTAGCGGATGTCGCGAGTGCCTTTTACGTCAAACATTTTTTCGGTGTTTTCGTTGTGAAAAATGTCGATCGTGGTATTTTGCACTAAGACTAAATGTGCGAGTTCCATGTTAATTTGAGACTCGGCTTGCAGGCGAAAAACAGTGCGGCCGCAGTCGCAAATTGCTCGCAGTTGTTCGTACCGCAAACTGTGCAGGTGAAACTGGCTAAATTTGGGGTCGATCGATTTTCCTACATAAATCATGTGATCGAGCCCGTCGGTGCATTCGATGTCGCAGTAGTGGGGAAGAATTTGCTGCATTTTTTCTTGCCAGCGGGCCCAAGTTTCTTGGAGTTTGGTGCCGATTAGGTTCAGCATTTGGTCGTAGCGGGTGCGATCGCTGTAAACGCAGTTGTGTTCGTTTTCACAGGCTGCTTGGTAAGCTTCAACGGCTGCCTGAACCCTGGGGTCGCACTGCACAAAATAGTCAAAATATACTTCTAAATGCTCGTTTAAATACTTGGCTGCTCGCACCTCCATATCGACTGTTACTTTTTGTTTTAAACGCTGAATGTAGTCGAGCAAGTCGAGCCGCAGTTGCTCGCCGAGGTGGGTAGTTTGTGTTTGACAAACGGCATCAGCTATGACTAAAGCTAAGCGGAATTGTTCGAGCAAATCAGTTTGAATGGCTCGGTTTCTTTCGTCGCTAGAACCGCGAATGTCCGAAATTCCGTACAGCGGATGAACGTCAGCAAATACGATTGTTTCTGGGGGCAGTCCCCAACTTCGCCTTTCTGCTTCTTGAGCGAACCGCCACTCGACTGCGGGGTGGATGTTGTGAATGTGGGTAAACCGCTCCTGGATGGCTTGCCGGAGGGCTGCAATGAAGGCGGGAATGAGTTCTTGGGCGTGTTGAGCGTCAATGCCGTTGAAGTGGTTGGGCCGATCGCACAACACCCCCACGACGCCCAAAATCCGCTGCCCGCACCCCTCGCGGCTGACAGATTTGACTACCAGGGGCACCAGCAGCATCGATCGAGTTCCCATTCTCCGCAAAGTTCGATCGCACTCGGTTTCGCACTCCCTACGCAAGTCTGGCACGTTCCAAACTTGATTTGCTGCTGTGGCCTTCAACAAGTGAGAAGCTTCTAGGGAGTGCATTGAATAAAGAATCGGCTGCAAATGTTGGCCGTCTTTTGCAACTAATAGCTGTACCTGTTCGCCGTCGAGGCGCAGCAGCAAAGTGCCCTCAGCATTGAAGAGCGATCGCAAACACCGATCGATTTTCTCAAATTTGTCAGGTCGCAGCATCGAATCTCGATCGATCAATAACTGAGTCAGACGGCGAATTTGCTCCTGCAGGGTGACATCAAAACCTTCTAGCAGCAGCAAACCTTCTACGCGGTAATTATCCAACTGCAATCGATCGGCTAACTTTTCCAGTTGATTCGGCTGCATCAGCCAAGCTTCCCGTTCCGCAACAGGCATTAATTTTAAAGGAACATCCGCAAATTCATCTATTGTTGAGTCAATCCGAGTAATTTTTAACTGTTCCGAACCGAGCCAAAATTCAATAAATCTGGGTTCTGGGTGTTTGGGGTTTTTTACACTCGCCGTGACAGGTTCGTCTAGCACCCGCAAACCGTCGATGTCAATTTGATAATATTGCTTAAATACCCAGTGCAAAAGATGGCGGCGGTACAATTGTTCTGCTGTTTTGCCGCCCCAATCCTCGAACAGTTCCAGCAGAGTGAGGTGGCTTTCTGCAAACCAACCGTTGGTAGATTGAGTTGCCAAAGACGTTTCCTCCCAACCGGCCAAGCGACAAAATGCCGCGTTAGCATAACGCAGGGCAAAAGTTCCCGGTTCCACTACTGCGATTAAAACGCGGCGATCGCCAAGAAATTGAAACAGTCGCTTTAAATCTTGTTTCCACGTTTTCAAGGGTTCCATTTCAGCAGATTGACTAGGTACTTGGCCGGCCAAAGCTTCCAGTAGCTGTTCTATACTTGGTTCGCTGGGCAGATTGTTACTGTCTTGCTCTTTTGGGGCGCTCTCTGTAGCTGGCAGTGATTTTACGGAGTTGTTGTTGTTTTGAGGGGAAGACGATTTAGGAGTAGACATGAGTAAAACACCTGAAAGCAGTGGATTTTGCCAAAGAATATCAGCGATCGGCGATTATGGCTTTGTAAAGAGCTTAGATCCTGTTTGTAAAGTTTGTGTATGGGTATCGGAAACTGGGTTTTTTCTCGGACGATGGGCCCAGGGACTTTTACTTTTATTCACAAACAACCTCTCAGTCTCGACGTTATAGGTGATATTAACGTGTTTACTGCCTGGGGGGTAACACCCATTATAAGCGGTAGACAGTAGCGGATAGTGTCAGCAACTAATGCTATTTGACTCAGAGGCGAGATATATAGCAGGTTTGGGTTGAATGAAGCACAGCCCTGGTAATTGGTAATTGGTAATTGGTAATTGGTAATTAATAATTAGCAAGCTGGTTGCTTGTCACTAAATTAGCAAACTGGCGACAAAAGTTCCAATATTACTTGCTATTTGGCAATGCAAGAATTAACATATATAATACAGCTAACAGGATTTTTGAAAGGACATAGTTATGGCTTTAACGGTTAACAATCTCACTAGCGATGTGACGGGATTTCCTGTATTTGCTGGGGGTGGGCCACGTCTTTTGGGATTCGCTACACCCGATGAGATTAACGTAGGGAATGGAAATTTGTCGTCTTTTCCCTGGGGAGTTTGGGGACTCGACGGCAACGATACTATAGGAGGTTCGTCGGATTCCAACGAACGGCTGCTAGGAAATAATGGCAGTGATATTATCGGCGGTGGTGGCGGAAATGACATAATTTACGGCGGGAAAGATGACGATCGCCTGGATGGAAATGATGGCAACGACGTAGTTAGGGGCGACGCCGGAAATGACCTTACCTTCGGAGGGTTCGGGAACGATCTCCTGCGGGGAGGGCAAGGAGATGACGATTTAGAGGGCAATGAGGGCAACGATTTCTTAGCAGGCGATCGGGGAGTTGACGTGCTCACGGGAGGCCTCGGTGCTGATATATTTGTGCTCAGAAGCAACGATGAAGCATTTGGTATAAATGGAGCAGATGTCGTTACCGATTTTAACTTTGACGAGGGCGATCGCATCGGTTTGACGGACGGTTTAACAGAACTAGACCTTTTCTTTGAAGACGACAATTTGATTGCTTACGATAACGATGGAATTATCAACGACATGGTAATTGAAAACATAATTAACGGGCAGATTGTGGGGATAGTTTTAAACACGAACAACTTTGAACTTACGGGTGCATTTGAACAAGCGAGTCCGTTTGCCTTGGCAGTTAACGGTTCTCAATTCCAGTTTTTAGCTTAGTTATGTGTAGGGAATTAGACGGGCTATAGAGCGAGTTGCGGCTAGGGGACACGGCAGTGCCGCGTCCCTACAGATAGCGGGCAATCTATCTATACGCAACCGTACTTTGCAGAATAGATATTAAAACATTTATCCCTTTATAGATTTTTTAGGCTCATCATTATTCCTCAAAGCCGTCGAATCCTTGAGACGGAGGTCATTAATTGAAAAAGTCGAAAAGGGCCATCGCACCCTCTTCACAGTCCAACTAGCGATCGCAGAATACATAAAAACTCACATCTTATAGCAGTTTTAAGAACAGGCAAGATGCCTGTTCCACAACAGATGAATTTTAGGGCAGCAGTTTTAAGAACAGGCAAGATGCCTGTTTCACAATAGATGAATTTTAGGGCAGCAGTTTTAAGAACAGGCAAGATGCCTGTTCCACAATATATGAATTGTCTTGTGGGGCATTGCTCCTAGCCCGCCCTGAAAGGATTATTCAAAAATTAGCAACACATTAATCCAAACATCCGCATTTAGCCTTAAAATTAAAAAGACTGACTAGCCAACAATGCCCTATGTTTGAAGCCCTTGCCGATCGACTCGAATCCACCTGGAAAAAACTGCGCGGACAAAATAAAATCTCCGAGTCCAACATCCAAGACGCGCTCAAAGAAGTCCGCCGCGCCCTCCTGGAAGCCGATGTCAACCTCCAAGTCGTCAAAAACTTCATCGGAGAGGTAGCGGCAAAAGCACAAGGCGCAGAAGTCGTTTCAGGCGTCCGTCCAGACCAACAATTCATTAAAATCGTCCACGACGAACTCGTGCGCGTCATGGGGGAAACCAACGTACCCCTAGCCACCGCAGACTCCGGGCCCACAGTTGTCCTGATGGCCGGTTTGCAAGGAACCGGGAAAACCACAGCTACCGCCAAACTAGCGCTGCACCTCCGCAAACAAAATCGTACCGCACTGCTAGTCGCAACCGACATTTATCGACCAGCCGCGATCGACCAATTGCTGACCCTCGGCAAACAAATCGACGTACCAGTATTTGAATTAGGCAAAGACATTGACCCCGTAGAAATTGCCCGCCAAGGCATCGAGCACGGCAAACAAATCGGCATTGATACCATCATCGTCGATACAGCAGGCCGCCTGCAAATCGACCAAGACATGATGGCAGAATTGGGCCGCATCAAACAAACAGTACAACCCCACGAAACGCTGTTAGTTGTTGATGCCATGACCGGCCAAGAAGCAGCAAATTTAACCCGCACCTTTCACGAACAAATCGGCATTACCGGCGCAATCTTAACCAAATTAGACGGCGACAGCCGCGGCGGTGCAGCCTTGTCAGTGCGGCAAATATCCGGCGCGCCGATTAAATTTGTCGGCGTCGGCGAAAAAGTGGAAGCCTTGCAACCATTTTATCCCGATCGCATGGCATCGAGAATACTCGGCATGGGCGATGTCTTGACGCTAGTAGAAAAAGCGCAAGAAGAATTCGACATCGCCGATGCCGAAAAAATGCAAGAGAAAATGCTCACGGCAAAGTTTGACTTTACCGACTTTCTCAAACAAACCAGACTGTTAAAAAATATGGGTTCCCTCGGCGGCATCATGAAAATGATTCCGGGGATGAACAAACTCTCAGACGAACAAATGCGGCAGGGAGAAGTGCAGCTAAAACGCACCGAAGCCATGATTAATTCGATGACAGTTGAAGAACGCCGCAACCCCGAACTTTTAGCAAGTTCTCCCTCCCGCCGCCGCCGCATCGGCAAAGGCGCAGGCTACGCAGAAAATGACGTAACAAAGCTGGTGAGCGATTTCCAGAAAATGCGTACAATGATGCAGCAAATGAGTCAAGGCAACTTTACAGGAATGGGAGGATTGCCCGGAATGCCCGGAATGCCGGGAATGGGGGGCCCCGGAATGCAGCCCGGTTCCCGCGGCTATATGGGTGCCCAGCAGAAGAAGAAAAAGAAAAAAGATAAGCCAAAAAAAGGTTTCGGACAGTTGTAGAAAGCATCAAACTTATTGCACGATTGTCAAAAATTTGTAGGGGCGGGTTCACCAAAAATAATTGCCTAAAACCGATAATCTCGTAAACCCGCCCCACCCCCCGCGATAGTTCTTATTTAACTCTTTTCTTGTTGCCGAGTTCAATCTAAAAAAGCCTGCAATTAAATATGGTACAAACAATCACTCAACCAGAAACCATATCTATAGAATTGCCAAACGCGATCGGGCTTCTTGTCAGTAGCGAGCAATTCGAGGCCCTAGCATTGGCAAATCCCGACTTGAGATTAGAGAGAAATGTATAAGGAGAGTAGGCTCTTGGCCCTGTCCCACAAGAGTTTCATAAAATTTATCGAGGCAAACTATAGCCTTTCTCAGAAAGATGAGGTATGATGTAACTGACTTGAACGAAGTGAAAAATATAGAACCCGAAAATGTC
>NZ_JAUBUG010000079.1:0-31191 GCF_036705345.1 Microcoleus sp. B3-D2 | reverse complement strand
CAGTTTTTTGCCTTTAGTTCGCGGTTGTTTGAACCGCCTCTCTTCTGGCGCTTTATTAATGTATCAACTCTCCCCAGGGTTGTCAAGCGTTTTGCGAAAATATTTTTGACTTTTTTTTGAACCTATATACACCAAGGGTTTCGGCTGTCCTTCACCGCTGCGGTATCCCCTGGCTGACTCCTCTTTTAACTAGGGGGTCTTTTTTTGGACCAAAATACGGCTTTGGTCCTGACAATTTCCCGCGCATGGGTAGAAGCACTCAGTGGTTCAACATGATGATGCGGCTTAGTTGGAGTATAGGTAAGGCAAAGTTTAGGTGTGAGGCTGCATCCTGCGGTTAGGATGACAGAAGCAGGCTGGTGCATGAGTCATATATATATATGTAAGTGGTGTCTGCATTTCTTGGACTTTACTGAGGGACGTTTGGATCTCAGATTGAGCCGATCGCCCTTAACAATTCCTCTGATTCCAAATCCAGAAGTTGACACGACACGGTACTCTAACCCTGCTCAAACTCCCACGAATCGATCGCCCGCAAATACACTCTCCTGAATTACACCCCCAAACTCCTTCAGTTACGCCAGTTCTCAGCCTTTGACGATCGAGGGCGACTTGCTCTCCTCAACATCTACATCTAAAAAGTGCAAGTGACTTTCTTCCTCAGTATTGACAGCAATCACCAAACCTCTATTGCCCCAGGGAGCTATCGCCCGGGGTGAGGCGGGGCTGCTAAAACTCCCTACTTGAATCCCTTGACTGTTTAACACTTCTATCTGCCCCCCAACATCTGCCAACACCCATCCCCAATTAGCCACACAAGCAGACACGGGCAAACTTTCAAGAGGAATTCGTGCTACCTTGAGCGGCCACAATTTCATCAACAGCACCGCCGCTTTACCACCTTGAGGAATTCCTAGCAAAGTATAAGGCTCAGGTGTCAACAGCATCTGTCCCACGCTGGCAGACAACCGCACAGAACCCACCGACGTGCCGCGGCGAGTGTAAACTCTAAAAATAGTTTGGGGATTTTTTGGTTCGTTGTCCGGCCAAACTGCTAAGACGTGTCGCCGATCCAAAAACTTTAATTCTGGTAAATAGTGTTCTGGTAACGGCACAGTAGCGATCAGCTTCAGGGCTTTTTTCTGATCGCCAGCAGTGCTGTTTGCAGCTAAAGAATAAAAACGCAGTTCGCCGGGAACCGCTACTGTCAACCAGTTGCCGTAAGAGTCTACCGCTGCTTTTAAAGCATCTGGACCTTGCCTCAAACCCATATCCAGCAAGCACTGAGGCTCCCAAGAGCGCTCATTGAGCCAGTAAAGTTTTTGCGGAGTGAGAACGCAGCAGCCGTTGGAAACAGGTAAAATGCCGCGCACGATTTCCGGCATTAATGAAATAGAAATAGACATTTCTTCTGTAACTAGCTGTTTTCCCGGCTGAGACCAAACCTTCACCTCTGTACCTACAGCAGCATAGAGATACGTTTCAGTGGCAATTAAAGCGGTCAACGGTGCTGGAAGTATCAGTGGCTTGGGCTGCGAAAGCGAATAGCCCACAGTCCGAAGTAAATTAATCGCCGACAGTGATGCTTTTTCCTCTTCAAATTCTAGCAAAGACTCAGTTTCAGACTTCAGGCTTTTATCACCACTGGTTGTGGGGTTTTCCCAAGGAATAATGCAGTCGCCCAATTGCCTGACAGCGGGGTCGTACATGATCAGCCGCAGAGCTTGAGCCATTTGGGAAGCACTGGCAAAACGGCGGGCGGGCAGCTTTTCTAAAGATTTTTTGACTATTGCTTGCAAAGGTTCGGGGATGGCGTCGGGAAATTGCAAGCGTTGATTCAGGTGGGCCCACCTCAAGTCTCCGGGGGTTCCCCCGAAAGGGCGGTAGCCCATTAGCAATTCAAACAGCAGAATTCCTACTGCATATATATCTGACATCGGGGAAAAAAGACCGTAAAACCGCTCAGGGGCCATGTAAGCGGGGGAACCTACGGTAGCGTCGGGAGAAATTTCTTGGTGGAGGCGAGTGGTACCAATTTCTGGCAGCCGACGCGCGATGCCAAAGTCAGAAAGTCGGGGCGACCAACCTTTTGCTCCTAAAGTTAGGAGGATATTTTCGGGTTTGATGTCGCAGTGAACAACGCCTCGGCGGTGGGCGTAGTCTAAGCCGGCTAAAACTTCCATGACTAGCTGTAAACCTTCGAGCAGACGCAAGGGGCGGTCTTGTTTGAGCAGGTTGCGGAGGGTTCCTCCCTCGCAGTAGTCCATAACCAAGTACCTGCCTGTAGCTGTGTGTTCTAGAGCTCGGCAGGTAACAATGTTCGGGTGCTGCAAGGTGATCAGAAACCACAGCTCTCGCAAGAATTCGCTAGTTGGGGCTTTTTGATGACTAAGTTCTTTGAGAGCAACCAGTTGGCTGGTGAGGCGGGAGTCCTGGGGGGGAGCTTCTCGAAGGCTGGCACAAAAAACTCGACCAAATTGTCCTTGTCCGACTAGCCCTAAAATGCGGTACTTAGAATGTTGCATCGGTCTAATTATAGAAAAAGCTTGAGCTAGTATTAAAATATGTAAATAATTCTGACAAAAATTCAAATTTTTGAATCGCTCGCCAGGTACAGCCTATGTTATCTCAGGTTCATTCTCAGCCTCCTTGAGAGCGATCGCACAGTCGCACCTACTAAAATCATTGAGCTTCGGAATCACTATCAATCTTGCCGGATGCCGATACCCGCTCGGGAACTACCTGTGGCTGCTATTTTAGTCGATCGCGACTATTACAGTTTTTTCAATGCCATCTAGAAAGTATCTAAGGTTTTAGCTTTTCAAGGCTAAGCTGGGGAATCGGGGCGAGGGAACAGTGATGACCAAAACAGAAGTGCGGTTATGCCATAGGGGTTAGAGAGCCAGAAGCCGATGCTGTCGTCAAGGCATCTTAACCTTTTTGAGTGTTAGCCAAATTTTTTTGCGCTTTGAATAAGTTGATCGTAACTTGCTAAATACTGAACTTGACAGGAGCAAACATCAATATGGTTAAAATTATTAAACTAGATCCAATTGCGGAGGAAATAGCAGTCGAGACCCGATCAAATATCCTGTCTGCCTTACTTTCCAAAGACTTAGACGTTCTCAAGGAATGCGGGGGGCGGGGAATGTGCGCTACCTGCCATGTTTACATTAAAGAAGGCATGGAAGGCTTGTCGGACATGAACCGGCGCGAGAGAAGGACGTTGGAAGTCATTACTACGGCTAAAGCCAATTCGCGACTTGCTTGTCAGGCTCAAATTATGGGCGAGGGTGTGGTTGTACAGTTGCCTGCGGGGATGTACATTAATGCTATTGAAAATGTCGAAGCTCTGATCGGCCGCCGGGCCCAGCAAGATTTATTACACCCAATTACGGGTCAAGTAGTTGTAGAATCAGGTAAGTTAATTACTCGTTCTATCGTTACACAGCTTAATGAAACCCGCTTTCAAGTAGGACAGTATTTAGTTCGGACTAAAGAAGCTTAAAACTGATATGTTTGTATTTTAGTAGTAGAGAAAAATCTATGTTGAGCCAACTTGCGCGTTTGAGCATGGAAGCAGACGGACGCTACGCCAGTGCAGAAGAACTCCAATTTTTGAAAGACTACTTTCAGTCTTTGAATCACCGGATGAGTGCTTATAAAAAAATTCAAGCCTCTGAAACAGAAATTATACGGCAAGTGGAAGCACAAATGCTGTCTCTAGACCCTAGTTTATTTCGGCGGGGGGGTAACGATGTCACTGAAAAGTGCCGTGGAGATATTGTGCAGGTGTTGAGGCATTCGGCGGCAGCACTGTTGATTAATGATACGGAACGATTGCGCGATCGGCTACTACTTTGGTTGCAAACTATTTTAGGCGCTGTTCAAGTTAGAAATAGTGCAACCGTGACCTACGAGGTGATGAAAAAGGTCCTCAAACAATATCTCACGGTGGAAGAAAGGAACCTATTTTTTCCGATTTTGGACATCAACCGCACTTTACTCGGCAAATAATCAAGGGGGTTGACAACTTAACGCCGATAAACTGTGCCATTAGGAAGAGTGGCTCCAATCAACTTCGCTCCCGTCAAATCCGCCTCAGTGAGAATGGCTCCCCGGAGGTTGGCTCCTGTCAAGTCAGCTTTCTGCAAGTTGGCTTTACTCAGGTTAGCTTTGCTCAAGTTAATTTCATGCAAACAAGAATTAGAAAGGTCGGCATTGATCAGGTAGGCTAGACTCAAGTTGGCTTTGCTGAGGTTTGCCCCGCTCAAGTTAGCTTCCATCAGATAAGCACCGCTCAAGTTGGCTTCGTTTAACAAAGCCTCTGCCATATTAATTCCAGTTAAAAGTTTGCGACTCAAGTCTACACCGCTGAGGTCGGCCCCGCTGAGGTTAATACCGCTTAAGTGGCTGCCATTCAAAGTAATGTTTCTCAGGTAGGTTTTGCTGAGGTCTGCTTTGCACAAATTGGCTCTATCCAAGCAAGCTTCGCTAAGGTCTGATCCGATCAAGCACGCGCCGTTTAAATAGGCTTGAGTGAGGTTAGTTCGCCTGAGATTAGCTTTCAAAAGGTTGGCTTTGCTGAGGTTAGCACGGGTTAAGTTGGCTCCCGCTAGGTTGGCTTTGGATAATTCGGCTCCGGTGAGCTGTGCTTCGGTCAAGTCTGCCTCTTTCAGACTCGCTAGACTTAAGTAAGCATCTTTGAAGTTGGCCCCGTTGAGATTGGCTTTAATCAGATAGGCTTTACTGAGATTGGCCTCGGTGAGAACCGCTTTGGTGAGGTTTGCGGCGCTCATATCTGCACCTATGAGATTAGCATTGGGAAGAATTGCTCCGGTCAGGTTTGCCCAATTCAGATGAGCTCCGGCGAGGTTGGCGCCGGTGAGATTGGCACCGATGAGATTGGCGCCGCTCAGACTAGCTGCCATGAGGTTAGCACCGGTGAGATTGGCTCCGCTGAGGTCAGCTTTGCTGAGATTGGCTCTGCTCAAATGGGCTTTGGTGAGGTCCGCCCCGCTGAGGTTAGCACCAATTAAGTAGGGTCGTTGCTGGTGTTGGTTGAGGTTTGCCAAAATTAGAGTTGGGGCATCGTTGGAACGGAATAAATCGATCGGACTCAACACAATGCCGCGCAGATTTGCCAGTCTAAAATCTCTTTCGCCGGCTGCATATCGAGTTAGAAGTTCATTGGCGTCCATTAAGTTCTAGCAAAATGTTTGAGGTTTTGATTGCTTTTAAATTTTATGAGTTTCTAGAGT
This sequence comes from Microcoleus sp. B3-D2, assembly GCF_036705345.1. Taxonomy (NCBI): domain Bacteria; kingdom Bacillati; phylum Cyanobacteriota; class Cyanophyceae; order Oscillatoriales; family Microcoleaceae; genus Microcoleus; species Microcoleus sp. B3-D2. The sequence continues at coordinate 25,930 of NZ_JAUBUG010000079.1, read as the reverse complement.
AAGTTATGAATTTTCTAGCTGCTCGTTATAATCAGGTTTTATTTAAATTGCTAAAACCGGATTTTTTGACTCAGGCTCTTTTTTATTATTTAACTCACAGTTTTGATGATACAGTGGATAATATGGTTGCCCAACAATCATTTGACAGCTATTAGCAACAAAGTAATAGCTGTCAAATTAGTCAGTTTTTTTGGAAAAGTTGACTGAGAATAGCTTCATGGTCTTTTCCTTCTTCGACCATAGAATCGCCAGGTTGTAGGCGATCGCGCAGCCCTAAAATAAAGCGGTTGCAGTCCGAACCCAATGATTCGCAGGATGTTTGCAGGCAGTGAAGTTCTCGACCCGTAAGCTGACTAAAGAACGCACTTAAAATACCTGCTTCTAAAAAACAGGCTGGTCGCTTAGACTTGGGGGCTGTTTTAGCAAAAAGAGAGTTAGCAATTTTTACTATTAAAAATCCATGTTCCGAATAGCTGGGGTCAAGCTCAAAGGTTCCCCATCCATGAGTTTTCCAACACTGCTGCAAGGACTGAAGAAATTCTACCATTTCCATTTCAGAAACTGGCTGACCGTAGTATTCGCTGACTTCTTCGCAAAAACGCACGTAGAAGTTTTTACCCCACCAGCGACCGCAGTTGAAAAGCACGAGGCGGGAGGCTTGACCAGTTTCTTGTTCTAAGCCGATATAAATGGCTTGAATCAGTGTTTCTGGGAGTGCTAAGAGCCGATCACCCCGGCGGTTTTCGAGGAGGCCGAGTTCGAGGTCGCCTCGGACGTAGGCATCGCTGGCAAAGTAGTTTCCAGGGAGTCGGGGCTGTTTGAGTAAGTCGGCAATATTAATCATCGGAAATTGGGAATTGGGAATCGGGAATCGGAAATTGGGAATTGGGAATCGGGAATTGGAAATTGGGAAGAAAGCTGATTATTTATTACCTTGGTCAATAATAATTGACTGTGCTTGGTCGAAAAATGGTTGCAATATAGCGCGGGCTTGCTCGGAAAGCAATTCTTTTAAACGAGTTTGCAGCAGATTGCAAACAGTTGCTTCGATATTGTGAGTTTGGTGGGCTTCGACTATGCCGGAAAGCCAGTCTACAAGGCGCTGTTCTAGAAAATTTTGATCGTTCAGCAGCATAGCCATAGCGCAGTACCGCAAGACTAAAACCCAGTGTTTGAGCGATCGTTCTAAGGTTTCTTGTTTTTCGTCGGGTAATGTTTCTTGTAGTTTGTTGGCTACTGGTTGGAAGATGCTTGCTTCCTTCTCTCGCAAAAATTCGTAAATTTTTAAGCGCTGGACAAGGGTTACAGCTTGACGCTTAAAAGCCATGAGTTCTTCGCCTTTTAAAAAGCGGTTTTCTGCCTGATCCAGCAGCGCCTCAATCTCAGGGTGCATGATTTTAATTAAGTGGTAATCGGTAATTGATAAAAGGAAGGAAATTCGGCAACGAGCAATGTACGGGATTTAACGGATTTAACTAATTGATTTTGAGGGATGAGGAAAGAGGGGTGAGGGAAGATGGAGGAGGGATTGCCCTATTTTTTATTTTCCAGTCCGTACAGAGATTAAAACAGGTCAAATAGGTCATCAATGGTGACTTCTGCTTGTTCAGAAATAGAAATTACTGGCACGGGTGGCGGTAGGGGTAGGGCACCTACTTCCGGAATCCCTTCCCAAGAAATAGCTTGAAAAAAGTCTGCTACTGGCTGGGTTAAACTCAGAAGTTGACCGGGGGTCGAGCCAGTTGGGGTTTCTAAAGATTTTCCCAGCCAATTATAGTGACCAAAGAATTCTTGGACAGATTGGTCCAACCATGAAGTTTGACTTTTCATCTTTCTTCCTGCCTGGAGAAATCCACCATCGCACTTTCAATCGCGAAATTGGTGGGAGGAAAGGCAGGGCAGGGGATGTGCCTTTCCAGGTTGTTTACCGCAATATTTCACCGTGTTGCAGTCGATTTTGAATATCGCGGGCGTTGGCACCTTCGTTGAGCCAGAATGCTGCTGCATCAATTTTATCTGGGTTGCCAAGCAGGAACTTGCAATAGGTTTCTCCCATTGAGTAACATTGGAGTTCTATGCAGCTCAGAGGCTTTTTGACTAGAGAGCCGAAAAAACCGGCGAACAAACCAGCGTATAGGTGACAAACCGGTTTGCCTACGTCTCCCAACGTGCGAGCAACTGCTGAGTCAAAGAGGTTGATGAAGATGCAGCCGTGTTTGCGATCGCTCATGTCCACTTCCCAGCGACCCCAACCTTGAGCCGTGAAAGGCCACCACCAAGTTTCTAGCAGAAACATGAGATTTGACTGGCGAATGTTCTGGCTGTATTCGGCACTAAACCATTTTTGAAAAAATTCGGAATCTTGGAGTCCCCACTGGCAACCAATAGTATACATGATGACAGAGGACGCGGGGCCGACTTCTTCTTCAAGCCCCTCCACCAAACCGATAATGAAGTCTTCGCTGGTAAAAATGTTGCGCGACTGATTCCAGTCGTCAATTGTACCCATCTGGCGATCGAAGGCAAAAAAATCCTGAAACCTATAGTGGCTGTGAGTTTTAGGATGCTTTTGCTTCAGTAGCGATTCGCTGTGGGTGGAGATTTCTTTTTTAGCGGTAGAGACCATTGGCGGGTTATTCCTTTTTGGTGTAGTTTGGTGAAAATTAGAGTCAAATAGACTGGCCTGTGTATCCAATTTAACTTTATTTTTCTAAAGGCAGGCACAGGGTATAATTTTTCACTGCAATATAAAAATTAAAAATTCTAGGATGCTAAATTTGGGGGCTTGTTGGGAGTTCTGCCTTCGGACAACTGCTCTCTGAGTGCTGACGGAAGTGGGTATAACCTTAAACGGCTATGTGTTATCGTTTTGTGCAAGCTGTCCACTATATATATAGGGCATATGGGGATGAAAAATCACGCTTGTATTGCAATAGGCATCAATCAATATCAGTTACTCCAGCCTTTGAGTTATGCCCAAGAGGATGCAGAGGCTCTGTACGGTTTTTTGACTGAGGAGGCGGGTTTTGCGTCGGATGGATGTCTGCTGATGACCGATAGCTCGCCGTCGCTGTGGGGTCAATCTACATATCCAAATCGGGAAAATATTCTGAGATTGACCCAAAGCCTCTGCGCGGAACATGTGCAACAGGGAGATTTACTCTGGTGTTTTTTTAGCGGCTACGGTGTCAGCTATGAAGGTAAGGATTATTTGATGCCTGTTGACGGCAATCCGGCTGACATTCAGGGTACGGGGATTCCGGTAGAGTTGCTGTTGAATACTCTGAAAAACGCTCCTACGGAAACGGTATTGGTGCTGGTTGATATGAACCGCAGCCAGATTGTGAAAGCGGGGGAAACGATCGGCTCTCAAACGGTCGAGCTGGCGCGGGCACTGGAAATCCCAACGGTGCTTTCTTGCCGCCCGAATCAAGTTTCGCGGGAAACTTCGGCTTTGCGTCAGGGGTTTTTTACGACGGCGCTTTTGGAGGGGCTACGATCGGGACAGTGCATGACCATTAAGGGTTTAGACCGTTTTTTGAGCGAGCGACTGCCGGAGCTGTGTGACCACCATTTGCGTCCGAAACAAGAACCTTTGATGGTTGTGAATCCTCCGGGGAAGGCTAATTTGGTGATTTTGCCGGATGCTTCAGGGGTACCAACTTCTGCGTTGGCCGGACGCAACGGCAATATGACGGTTGGTACGGCTGATGGGTTCGATCGCCCGCAAATGGCGACAGCTACGGCTCGAATAGATCTGCCTCCGGCAGTTCGCAATGCTCAGGATTTGCCGGTTGAGAAGCCGCCTGTGTCGCAGCCAAATGCTGTGGCCCCTGCCGATCGGGGGGGCGATCGACCGAACTTGCAAAAGCCGGAGGATGAGCATAACGGGGGGTCGGATAAGTCATTTTTGCAGCAGCTAGTTTTATGGAGTTCAGCTACGGCTTTGGTGTTGCTGTTGGGTGTTTTTGTGACGAACAAATCAATTTTTGTTGGTCAGCAAGAAGGAGATCCTCGATCGCCTGCTAAAAATGCCCAAAACTCTGGATCTCAAAAATTTACTGGTACTGGGGGCTCGCAGAACCAACCGCGGGCGGTGCAAGCGGGGACTGGAACCAAGCAGCCACCATCGAGCCAGCAGGTGTGGGCTGAGGCGAAAACTTTCCTCAAGGATGGTTCGGCTTCTAGTTTTAATAAAGCAGTGGTTAAGGCTCGAACGATTCCGGCTAGCGATCCGCTCTACCCGCAGGCTCAGCAGGATATTGAGCGCTGGAGTTTGACAATTTTGGATATAGCTAACGGGCGCGCTGCTCGGGGCGACTTCCAGGGGGCGATCGGGGCGGCTAAATTGATGCCTGATGTCAATCAGCCTGTTTACAATCAGTCGAAACAGGCGATCGCTCAGTGGGAGGAGCTATCCAAAGACCAGGATGTAAATATTGCTTTGCTATCGGCTGCTAAGGGTCAAATTAAGCGGGGGGTTGCCTCTTCTTACAGTAAAGGCATCCAGCAAGCTAATAAAATTCCACCCGGTCAGCCGAAGTATGAAGAAGCTCAACAGTTAATTGGAGAATGGAGCGAAAGTATTCTCAAAATTGCTCAGTTGCGCGGTTCTCAAGGAAAGCTTAAAGAGGCAGTTGAAGCTGCTTCGCTGGTGCCGTCGGGTACTCAGAGTTATCAGCCTGCTCAGAAAGAGATCGCCAATTGGAAAACTAAGCTCCAACGCCAGAAAAAAGGTTGATTTAGTTGATAATTTCTCGGTTTCTCGCCGGGAAATTATCTTAGCGACTGGCCGAAATAGGTCGATAGGTCGCTCGATACCTCTTGATACTGCAAAAATAGATCTACACATCGATAATTTAAAACCAATAATTTTATTAAGCATTGCCCCTCCGCAACTTCTGTGCGAGGGTATTTTATATGCTGCCTGGTCGGTTCGTTTTTGTAGAGTGAAAGATATCTTATGGGCTGGTTAATTGGGGTTGCGTAATAGCGGGATGATTTTAATTTTTTTTTATGGGATGGGTTCTCGTATTCCGAAGGCGTGTATTTTCACAGCAGGTGGGAGGCCTAACCCCTACTCCCCACAATAATCCTCAAATGGTGTAACGTCCGTTAATTAATATCTTTAATACACGTGCAGAGTTCCCTAAACCGACGCTTCCAACTTCAAAAACCATTTTTTTTTAACAATAAAGATGGCTGTAAAGATATTTATTTGAAAAGATAAGTCGCTCGATAAGTCGTAAATGAGTTAATTTTAATGGGCAATTAAAATAGTTAAATTTTGGATTGTATCAATTAGACTTATTAGCTTAATATAGAGTTAATCATTACTTTAATAACTAGCAAATTGGGCAAGATTGAATGGCTATCAAGCGCCACTGGCAAAGGCAAAATCGCCTTAAATAATAGGGTATGCAGAGTGAATTTGTTTTACCCCTCTTGGTGGGCTATTAGGAGCGGTCAAGGGGTGGAAGACTGTTTAAACTTGTGCTGTTTTTAAATTCTTAGCAGTGAGCGATATGTTATGAATTATACAAAATGAGCAGTTATTGGCAATTCTAGCGAACGAGCGATCGCCCCTAAGGAATTCAGGAATACAGATTCACCGCCAGACATCACAAAATACCTGGATTGGCAAGCTGCGAGTCTTCCTTTCCCCGGACATCGCTAAGCTGCCTTAATTAACACAAATAAGGGGTTTGCAAGAAAATCCAAAAAATATATCCTTGAGAAACAAGAATAAAAACTTACTCGCTTATTGTAGCCCCGGTAACAACACGTATGCCTGAAGTTATAGCCCCAGCCAAGCCTACGGGACGATCTAAATCAATAGGGTGATGTGGCAGTGTCCGGGTGTTAAGAGGGGCGCTCGAAGAGGAATGTTCCCCGAGCGATCGCTTCCCAATCGGGGAGGGTAAAACCTAGGAAGGCAAGGAGTTGGAGACAATGCTGAACTTTTTGAGTTCCGGAGAGTAGCGTTAGCACTAAACTCTGCCGTATTGTGGAAATTGAGCCAAATTTGTAACAGTTCTTAACTATAAATAATTGTGCCAAAACTGCTAGCATAGTGACACTTTTGCTAGCAAAAACAGATAAAGTAAATAAAGTTGGCTAGCTCTAGACGCCCCGATCCCCATCCTGGGGATGTTGAATCAATTTGATTCATAGCAAGTGGTTTTAGAGTTACAATCGGAACCAAAGCATCGCTATTTAACTGAGTTCTTTACTTACTTTTACTTTCAGCTATGAACGTGGATTTTATCAAAGCCCAAGTCAGGTTGCTACAGGGTGCAAGTTCATCGGAGCGAGAAACCCTTATTAAAAACATCGGCGTCTGTGCTGGCGTGATCCGACCGGGAGAGTATGTGACTCCGCAACGCAAGCACGCCATCACTCTGTGGCTGCAAACAAATGCGGTTCGCCTCCGGCTTCCCCAACTTCCTCTGGACTTATCCGGCCAAAAGCCTTAACAGGGAAGTAATCAAGAGGTAGCGGCAGAATCAAAGAAATTAGTCAATCTTACCTAAAAGTGCTTTTTTATTGAGCTGTACAGGATCAATGAAACACGATTAAGATTGAAAAAATGTTTGTAGGGAAAGTTGGGCTCGAAAACACGCCTGTGGACAAGAAGCGGCCGACCGCCTTGGTCGAAGCAGGAAGTGAGCGTCAAACCTGCTCTCACAGTAGATTTGGCTAAGTTTCACAGAACGGATTATTGTGCACAACTATAACCTGGGTTATTTGCTTTTAGATTTGAGATTCACGATTTAGCTCGTATTGGATAAATAGGCTATTTGTGGATCGCCTGAAAAATTATCCTATTCAATAGGTATAACTAATTACAGGGGCAGTCATTGAACTGCCCTTACTTTTGAACCCCGAGGGGGAAATGCTGCAAGTTACCGTAAACGCATCTACTTGCAGATAGAGTTTAGGTAAACTCTCATGTAAGCTGCAGCACCTCTATATTATCTGTTATGTTCGAGATGGGGAGAGGGGGAGAGGATTTGACGAGCTTTAAAAAGGAACTAATATCATCAAACAGAACGAGTTATTACAATTCACTTGCTTTCTAATATATTTTTCCACAAAAATACTGTGAGCAAAAAACAAAAATTTCCTTATTTAGTTGGTTCCCGATGGACTTCACACCAAAAAACTTGGGGGTGGCGACACTTTCAAGTGGTCAACCGAAAAAACGAAGGTAAATGGGTATTTGCAGAAATGGTGGCTGCTTGCGATCCAAGTGTGCGTTTTTGGCTCAACGCCGCACAACTCAAAGACAGATCGCTCTGGCAAGCTGGATGGCAGTCTACGCAAGAATTAGAGGAATTAGAAACAGCAGACTAAAAGACAGCGCTGTGGGGTAGAGTGAGGTAGACAGGGGTAATGACTAATAGCAACAGGGTAAAATAATGAAAAAAAAAGTTGTCTTATTGGTGTGTTTGCTAATTAGTGCTGCATTGGGCGGTGGATTTTCCGAAGTGTCGCTCGCAACCAAGGCGATCGATCGCAGCAATATTCTGTCTGCCGATATTCCAACTCCCGCAGGGGACTTGTCCAACCTAGTCCTGACTTTACAAGACTTGCCCGCAGGTTTTACAGAAATGCCACCTGCGACGATCCAAAAACTGGTCAGCCGTCTCAATAGGTTGAAACCAGGAAGCGTGTTTGCTTATCAGAAGAACGACGATCAACAGTTTCAAATAGTTGGAGGATTTACAACGCCACTGCCCAACCGGATCGATCGAGCTACCTTTGATGCTCAAATCCGTGAAGGGAGTTTTGCACAACAGTTCTCCCAACGTTTAAACAGTGGTAACAACGAATATCAGTTTGCTAATCTTACCGCTTTAACCTTAGAAGACAAGATTGGCGAGGTATCAGGTGGGTGGACAACTCAAGGAAAAATACAAGGTGTAACACTGAATGTCGAAGTTGCGCTGTTTCGACGGGGAAAAATAGGAAGTTGTCTGATGATAATATATCTCGACGGCAGCCAACCCGCTATACCGATTAGCGAAGCAGCGCGCAAATTAGACAGCAGGATGATGGAATTGAAACCAGACTTAACTCAACCGCAATAAGTGGGTACTGCAAGCTGTAAAAAAAATCAGTTTTCTACCGGCAGATGACACTCAGAGTAGTTACACTAAAAAAACTCGTGTATAAATAGCAGATAAACTGGGTTTTTCTGGTATCAGTACCGATGAATATCACCAGAGATTTTAGTAGATGGAACCCGGTTTCTGCCTCCAGGAATTATATAATGTCTGTTGAATTGCCCGTTATAAAATTTTGTCGCCTGGTTGGGGCGGGTTTATAAATATGGTGGATGTGAATTACAGATTGTTGGTGAAACTCGCCCCAACCAGTATTGTGGTTAATTTACCTGACATGATATGACTGAGAAGAAAGAGCTTTGTTTCCAGTAAATTATACCAAAATACCTATGTCTGTGTGTCTTTATCTGCAAAAAGCCTGCAATATTTACAACAAAATCCTCGTTGTCAATCACCATTCGTTCAGGATTGAAGCCGGAGAAATGTTCGGTTTCCTAGGCCCCAAAGGTGCCGAAAAATAGACCACAATTCGGATGCTGGCTACCCTGACTAAGCCCAGCAGCGGTCAAATTTAGGTAGCTGGATATGACGTGATGCGGCAAAGCTTGCAAGTGAAACAGTGCATAAGCGTGTTGCTTCAACAAATCAGTGTTGATAATCAGCTTTCAGTATGGGAAAATATGGAGTTTCACGGGTCGATGCACCACATTCCCAACCAGAAACGGCAACAGTTCATTAAACAGTGGTTGGAATATGTAGAAGTAGCAGAAAGGCGAGATGATTTAGTAAAAAAATTGTGGGGCGAATGAACCAAAGTTTGCAAATTACCCGAGAACTTTGGCAGGAGGCGCAAATCTTATTTTTGGAGGAAACGACGGTACGGTTAGACCCGCAAAGGCGGTGATTGTGGGAAATTATTCGAGATTTGAACAAGCAGGGAATGAAAATGCTGTTGACAACGCATTATATGGATGAAGTGGAGTATTTGTGCGATCGCATCGGCATTATGGACGGCGGCAGGCTAATTAGACTAGGAACGTTGGCCCAACTGCGGCAGGAACATGACCAAGGGTTAGTGATGAAACAAATAGGCGTTCGCTGGAAATATAAGTTTTTTCCTACTCGGGAAGAACCGGATTTTTATCGGGATGGCAAAGATGATAAAAATGGAAGGATGGTTATTCCTTCTAATTGAGAGGATATTTTGGTAGAATAGCTGACGGGCCGACAGTGAGATTGATAAATAGCTAATTGCTAAATTTGATACTCTAACGTGGTAAATTGCCGATTAACAATGCTATTTTTTTAGCAAAATCATCGGAATCCCGGGAAGCAAAAAAAGTTTAACGCTCTACTTCTAGCGGTTAGGGGCGCCATGACGCACCCTATATATAAATTTTATGCGTCCCGGACTGAGATAAAAAAAAATAAAATTGAAATAGTTTGGTTTTGTTCCTCAACCTAACCTACACTATTAATCATTTGTGTAAGGGGAATGTTTCTTACCAATTCTCATTATTCACGACAAGGAAGTTAGTGAGATACGGATAGCTGTTGTTTTGCTGATTCCTTCTTCTTTCTTGCTTCCTCCTTATTCTTTCAACGTCCCAATTCCTAATTACTAATTCCCAAATGACTCGCTTAGCCACAACAATAGAAGCCATACTTTACCTAAAAGGTCAGCCAGTGTCGATCGCAGAAATTGCCGAGATTGCCAAATGCGATCGAGCCGAAGCCGAAGACGCCATCATCGAACTCATGTCTGACTCGTCCCACCGCGACAGTGCATTAGAAGTCGTCGAAACCCCCACGGGATACAGCCTGCAACTCAGAGAAGAGTTTGCCAGTTTAATGCAAACTTTAATACCTCCAGAATTAGGTGTTGGAGCTTTGCGGACGCTGGCTGCGATCGCCCTCAAAGGTGGCATCGCTCAGCCAGATTTAGTTAACTTGCGAGGTTCAGGAGCTTACCAACAAGTGCAGGAACTTGTAGAAATGGGTTTCGTCCGCAAACGGCGGCCTGCTGAGGGGCGGTCATATTGGTTACAAGTTACCGAGAAATTTCATCGGTACTTTCAAGTAGACCAACTGCCAAAACAATTGCAAATTGACTTTCAGGCAAATTTGTACCCAAGCAATGACGAGTAGTTTGAAGTAGAATGTAACCAGCCAGAAATTAAGAATCGCCAAATGGTTTTTCACCCTGACTTTGACACATCCAATGCCCAACAAACGGCAGTCAATCCACTGCTGAAGTACCTCCAACACCAATCCCCGGAGGTTCTAGCCCGAGTCGCCAAGTCCGTCAGCCCCGACATCAGAGAAATTATCTCTCATAACGTTCAAGGACTTGTCGGGGTTTTGCCTTCAGAAAATTTTAACGTCGAAATTACCACTGACCGCGAAAACTTAGCAGGTTTGCTAGCTTCAGCGATGATGACAGGCTATTTTTTGAGGCAAATGGAGCAGAGGATGCACCTAGAAGAAAATTTAGCAAGCACCAGCTCGATTCAACCCAACTCGCCCAAAGACAAGTAAAAAGATCAACGGGTTGGGGAAGCCAGAAAGATGAAAGTTGTTCAGAAAAACCCATAATCCTGAATCATGGAGGCACAGGGAATTAAGAAACCGGGCTGTTAACCGGGTATCCCTCGCCCTACACTGAGGATTTTGGTGAAAAAACCCGGTTGCTGCATCCAGGACTATAAAGTATCAGATTTATCTTTCATCCTCGACCGTTTGCCACTAATAGCAGTTTCCCAAAAGAAAGCAACGGTAGGTAAGCTCCAAATCCTTATCCCGTAAGTCATTCCCACTTCTGTAATCGAAAATCTCAAATCGTATTACCCACCGGCGGAGCTACCCGATAGGGGAAAAGCACCCGGACGTACTTTTATATTCTGAACTTGACCTAAACGGTTAATTTCCAGTTCGAGTTCTTTGCCTACAACAGTGTTTTCCACCCGTTCTTGCACGTCCCCGGGAGTGTTGACTGCAATTCCGTCAACTTTTTGAATGACATCTCCGGCGCGCAAGTCGGCTTTTTGAGCTGGGGAATTTTCTACGACTCGCGTCACGGCTACGCCTTGATCGAGGGTAATTTTATTATTATCGAGCTGTTTGTTGAGTTCTGCCTTGGTGGCTGCCGTTAAGCTGACCATTTGAATGCCGAGATAGGGATGTTCGGCTTTACCTTTGGCAAATAACTGATCGGAAACTCGTTTGGCGGTTTCGATCGGAATTGCAAATCCCAAGCCCTGAGCGTCCGCGCGGATAGCGGTATTGATGCCAATTACTTCGCCTTGGTCATTGAGTAGCGGCCCGCCAGAATTGCCGGGGTTGATGGCGGCGTCGGTTTGGATGAAGCGGACTCGCTTGTCGGGGATGCCGACTTGCGAACTCGATCGACCCGTAGCGCTGATAATGCCCACAGTCACGGTATTGTCGAGACCTAAAGGATTGCCGATCGCGATCGCCCACTGTCCCGGTACAATATTGTCCGATCGACCCAAAGCCACCTGCGGCAGTTCCTTAGCATTAATCTTAACCACAGCGACATCCGTCAGCGGATCTACTCCCTGCACCTTACCCTCAAACTCGCGGCCGTCTTTGAGCGTCACCTTGACAGTATCCGTCCCGGAGACAACGTGAGCATTAGTAACGATGCGGCCGTCAGAAGTGAGAATAAACCCGGAACCCGTACCTCTCTTGACTCGTTCTTCCGGCTGCGGCAAATTTTCCCCAAAAAACCGACGAAACAAAGGATTTTTGAAAGCTTCCGGCACTTGATTCGCCACCTTGCTTGAGGCGTCAATCCGCACTACAGCCGGGCCAACTTTTTCGGCTGCTTCAGCAATAAAATTGGGATTGCTGCGATCTACCGCCCGATTTTCCTGAACCGGAGGAGACGCATAGGGGGGGATTTGCTGGCGCACTACTGGCAAAACCAATCCGGTTTCCAGAGTGTTTGAGCCTTGCAGATAGCGATTGCCCAACCATCCCAGGCCTCCCCCGATCGACAGCAAAGTCACATAAAGGGTCGTTTGCTTAAAAGATAAACTCATTTAATAACTCCCGTTAAATACTTCATCCCCGCAGACAGGTTCCGAATCAAGCATTTTTGTCTTGACGACGGGAAGGAAGCGGGGCGGGGCGTACCGCTTCCTCAAGAACATACCTGTTAACAGGCAGGCGCTGATGGGCATCACAAGCAATTTTTGCCTGATTTCCCAAGAGCGACCAAAACTAATAATTCTCATCCTAACTTGGCTTAGCCTGGGATTTACAGTCTGGGGGGTGGCTAGAGCTTTCAAATATGCCGTTTCACTCGACTCAGAAATTGTCAATTGTCCGAAATGAATACTTTCTTCTCTATCTAATGACTTTGAAACGTTTATTTCTGCTGATTTCTGCACTACTTTGGTCGATCGCACCCGTTGGGCAAACGGCGGCAAATACCGAGATCCCACCTGCAAATCTTCCCTCAGGTACACCTCTAGAAAACCCCGACCCAGCCCGCGATTGCCCGAGTCCGGCTATGTCTCGATTGCGCCGCCACACTGTGGCCCAGGGCGAAACAATAGAAAGCATCGCGCGGCAATACAATGTGATTCCTGCGGCGCTGATCGGAATAAATCCGACGTTGCGGGGCCCTCAAGTATCTGCTGGAAGTGCGATCGTCATTCCTCCGTACAGTGGCATCGAGGTAGAAGTACCTGCGGGCTGGAATTGGCAAAAACTGGCAGAAGCTTACAAAGTGCCCGCAGATTTGCTATTTGAGGCGAATGGGTGCCGGCCTTTGGGGCAAACCGTGTTTGTACCTGCGGTGAATAGGTCGATCGGGCCTTCTGTAAATCCCGATAAAACGCCATCGGTGCAAAGATTTCCGCTGCCCGCCCCAGCAGTGGAAGCTTTGCGTTACGGGCGGCAATTGCATCCGGCGCGGCGCGAATTTTTTTTCCACAGCGGCGTAGATTTTTTGGCGTCGGAGGGTACGCAGGTTTTGGCGGCGGGCGACGGGACTGTCGCCTTTGCCGGGCCGCAGGGGGATTACGGGAATTTAGTGGTGGTGAACCATCAAGCAGGGAAGCAAACGCGCTACGCTCATTTGAAAGATATTGCCGTAAAAGTCGGTCAAAAAGTGCTGTCTGGAGAAGTTTTGGGAACTGTCGGGACGACGGGAAAACGGGACATTCCGCCATCTCATTTGCATTTTGAAGTTCGGTACAATTCGGGTTTGGGTTGGGTTGCTGAAGACCCGCTGCTTTATTTGCAAGCGACTATTAAAAAATAGGATTGTTAGTGTCAGCGAAATATGAGCGATTTACTCTAGACAAGCTTTAGAAATTACGATGGAGCATAGCACAAGGAGGACAAGTCCACCATATTGAGAGCAGACGGCAACTGTTGGCTGGTTAGTAAGGCAAAAGCTACTGAAAAGCGGTTCTAGCCCGTATTTTCCCGAATTGTACGAAACTGATGAGCACCTAATTGGAGACTATAATCTCTGCGATTCTTTTCGGGATAGATTTAAGCTTCGCTGGCCTCTAATCAAGGGAACCGATACGTAGCACAGCGTTACACAGCATCCCTACACACCTAGCGAAGATTTAGCAATTGGTAGTTATGTATCACCTTGCGGTAACTACTCTGCCAGAGTAACCAAGCTCTAGAATATTCCGAGCTGGAGTAAGGAATTGTATGGCTTAAAAGGCAAGCCCGTGACGAGATTTGAACTCGTGACTTCCTCCTTACCAAGGAGGTACTCTACCACTGAGTTACACGGGCATAAAAAATTAAGAATCTCCAATTAAAAAATTAATTTTTAATTCTTAAATTTTAACTTTTTATTAAATTGAGGTGGGCCGAGCTAGATTTGAACTAGCGTAGGCGTAGCCAGCGGATTTACAGTCCGCCCCCATTAACCGCTCGGGCATCGACCCATTTCCATCACAGTTATAAATCCTAGCACCTGAATCTTTATTTGCAACATTATATTTAAAACTCTAATGATTAAGTAGAGAAACCATAAGTCATTTAGGGCAGACCGGAAAATAGAATACTGTTTCAGGTACGCATTGCTAAGTCTAGGCTTGGTGCCTGCCCTGAGCACGCACCCTAAGTCTAGAGTTAATCCAAATCCCTAATTCACTAATTCTCCGGTTTCTTGCAGGGAGTGCAGGCGGCGGTAAATGCCTTGTTGGTTTAAGAGTTCTTCGTGGCTGCCAATTTCGACGATTCTACCGCCGTCGAGTACGACGATCGTATCGGCTTCGCGAATTGTACTCAGTCTGTGGGCAATAATTATGGTGGTGCGCGTACCGAGGATATTCTGCATGGCTAGCTGGATTGATCGCTCCGACTCATAGTCCAAACTAGAAGTAGCCTCATCAAAAATTAACACATCCGGCTCCACCAACAGCGCCCTCGCAATCCCCAACCGCTGCCGCTGACCGCCGGACAACCGCATTCCTCTCTCCCCGACCACGGTATAGTAACCTTGGGGCAACAGCCGCACAAAATCGTCTACTTTGGCAATGCGACAAGCATCCTCAACTTGCTCGAAAGTTGCATTTCTGTTTCCGTAAGTCAAATTTTCCAGCAAAGTACCGTTAAAAACGTCTACTTCTTGGTGGACAATGGCTAAACGCTGGCGGTAGCGAGTCACGTCTAAGCTGCGAATGTCTTCGCCGTCGATCAGAATGCTGCCGGAGTTCGGTTCAAAGTAGCGAAACAGAAGTTTAACTAAAGTCGATTTTCCGGAACCGGATCGCCCGACTAATGCTACAGTCTGACGGGGATGAATCAATAAATTCACATCCTGCAAAACGGGTTTTTGACTGTCGTACCCGAATGTCAAACCGCTGAATTCAACTTTGCCGGTAAATTTATAAGGCGACGCCGATCGAGCATTTTCTGCTAAATTAACCGCATCAACACCGTCTGGCGTTTGCATAAACTCGTGGAACCGGATCATTGAAGAATAGCGCCGCGCCAATAATTCGGCGATAATGCTAATCGGACGCAGTTGGGAATATGCCATGCTTGCTAGGGTGTAGACGGTAACAAAATATCCGAGGGAAATTTTGCCTGCAACCGTGGCGGCTAGGCTAAAACCGAGAACTGAAAACAAACACAACTGGACGATCGTCTGCTGGTATGCCCCCAAGGTGACGTATCCTTTGTGAATGCGGTGGATCACGACTTTTAATTCGCGATCGAGTCTGGTGGTTTGCCTTTTGAGTTCATCGCTTTCTGTCGCAAAAGCTTTGACTGTTTTGATGTTGGTGATAATTTCCGAGTTGCGGCTTTCGGTATCTTCGATGTATTCATCCAGAATTTCTTCCCGCGCAGTCACCCCTTGCAAGCCTTTTAAGGTGAAACTGAGGATAAATAGGAATGAAACCAAAATTAATAAGCCAATCCGCCACTCAATTAAGCAGATAACGGCAAAAATGCCGATTAAGCGCACGACTTCGGGGATGAATTCGCCGGCAATTTCTGGGTAAGTCCAAGTATGGTTGGCGATGCCTTTGGCGATGCGGCTGGCAATCCGTCCGGCGTTGTTTTCGTCGTAGAATTCTAGGGGTAAGGTGAGGATTTTGCCGATCGCGCCTCTCATTCGATCGCGCCTCGCCCTCAATGGTATCGCCCAGTGGAACCAATTTGCCACCCAAGGCTGTATGGGTGCTTTGGCGACTGTTACCAGAAAAATTATACCCAGCAAGATGGATAGCGATAATATTTTGCTGGGTGAGTGCTGGGTAACAGAGGCGATCGCTGTTATGAGTTTTTGCGTTACTGTATCTGTAGGTTGACCCGACAATACGTTTAATATTTGACCGATCGCGTAGGGAACAAGCAAATCGGCTAGCGCCAAAACGCTCGATGCGCCTATGCTGTAAACTGATATTTTCCAGTAGCGACTGTAGTATTGGAAAATGTCCTGAAAGCTTGCCATAAATTTTTGTTGAGATACAACCCTTGCAAACACTTGCATCTAAAACTGCGCTCTCGGCGCGCCTTGTTTACAACTGTACTACAAAAGTAGTGGAACGGGCAGTCATCTGGGATCATGCTAGTGACTCGCCCGATCGGGTGATTTATGGCAATCATTCGATCGTCAGCAATCGATCCGCATTCCTAGGCAATAAATTCAAGACGAAGGGCAAAAAAATGCAAAAGACAGAATTTTTCTTAAATTCTGCCTTCTGAGCAAGACCTTATAAGTTTTACGTTTGAGTAGTCTGTTAGCTGAGGGTGTAGGCTGATTGCAGCGCCCACCAGATCAAGAAGCCTATTCCGCCGGCAATGACAATCGCCGAAATGGCGATCGCTATAGGACTGTCAGCTCCCTTGAACTTCATGATTCCGCGATTTAAATCTGACATGACAGTGTTCTCCCACAATTCCAGCTTGATTGTAGCTTTGCCGTCGGCCGATGGCGCTCAAATTTCACGGCAATTACTGATTTGGTTAATGATCTGGCTGCTGAAATTTCAGTTGGGGATAGGCTTTGGGGGTTTTTACTGGGTTTCTGAAAAAAACTTACTAAAAAGACTTGACAAATTTCGAGAATTGAGACAATATTGTTAATACCGCAGGAAATGCGGGTGTAGCTCAGTGGTAGAGCGTCACCTTGCCAAGGTGAATGTCGCGCGTTCGAATCGCGTCACCCGCTTTAGAAGATAAAAACATCAAGGAAAGGGGAAAGTAGAGCGAGAAAGTTTTCGGTATACTCCTAATGATGGTTGAAAATACCTAAGTTAGTGGTAAGATTGAATGCAGAACTTGCAAGTCAAAATTGCCGGTCGGACATATCTCGGAACAGGCAGTTGAAAGCCTCGGTAGGGCGGAATTGACAAGTTTGATTAACTGGATATGTTAACGATTATTTTTGCAAAAACGCTTTTTTTATCTGATCGCTAGTGCCATCTCAAAAAGTTCCAAAGATTGACTTAAATGATGAGTACCCCTGTCCTTGCCGACGCCGGGGTCGTCTAGTGCCTATAACGTTGACAGAAGCCTTTGGATGCAACCGCTGTCAACAAATATTTGTATTGGACGAAAGTGGATACGTGATTGAGCAACTATCAACGAACTATCCTTACAAGCAGGCTTGGCGGTGGACAGGGAACCAGTGGAACAGAGCGCATCCGGGTTTGAAGGCCCATTATTTGCCACTGGCTTTGGGTATGATATTGGTGCCGCTAGTGATTTGGTTGCCCTTGGCGCTGCACTCGCCGGGCCCCAATATTATTCTGTGGGCAATGGTGGCCGTGCTGCTAGCAATGCTGCCGGCGCTGATGGTATGGCTCGCTTACAGGCGTTAGCTAGATGATAATAGAGGATTTTACCCATTCATCAGATGCCGCAAATGTCGCGCGTCGCGCTTATCAAGCTTCTTTGGAGTTGGCTGCGACAAAGAGTGCGGATCGCGCGGCAGGTTTGCAGGCGATGGCGGGCTGGCTGAAACGCCGGCAAAATGACATTTTAGAAGCAAATACTCTGGATCTAGAAGCAAGTCGGGACATGGCGATTCCCGAGTTGATCGTGGAGTGGCTGAAGCTGACGCCGGAACGGATCAAGACAACTGTGCAAATTCTGGAACGGTTGGGGGAAATGCCAGATCCGATCGGTAGGGTGATCAATGCTTCTTATCAGGTCGATCGGTGTCAAGTTTACTGTCAGTCGCTGCCACTGGGGGCGATCGCTCTAATTTACGAGGCGTTTCCCGAGTTGGGGGCGATCGCCGCGGGTTTGTCTCTCAAAAGCGCTAACAGTTTGATTCTTAAAGGTGGCAGCGAAAGCTGGCAAACTAATACAGTAATTGGAGAAGCTTTGGTTTCGGCGCTGGATGAGGTCGGTTTGCCCTCGGGATGTTTGCAGGTACTGCCGCCTGATCGGGGCGCTTCGATCCGAGAATTGGTCACTCAAGACCAATATCTCAATTTAATTATTCCCTACGGCAGGCCAAGTTTGGTGCAGCAGGTGGTGAGGTTGTGCACAGCACCCGTTTTGAGGTCGGCTATGGGAAATTGTTACCTTTATTGGTCACCGACTGGCAGTTTGGAGATGGCAAGGTGGATGATTTTGGACAGCCATCAAAGCGTGCCCGATCCTGTTAATGCGATCGAGAAAGTGCTGATCGATCGCAACCAAAAGCCTTCTTCCTTAGTCAGGCTGTGGAACAGTTTAAAAGAAAAAGGCTTTCAAATTAGCGGTGATGCGGATCTCGTGGCAGATTTCCCCGACTTGAAGCTGGCGGAACCATACGAGTGGACTCAACCTTATTTAAACAAAACCATAGCGTTTAAAGTTGTCGATAGTTTAGAGATTGCGATCGGCTGGATCAACCGCTACAGCAGCGGCCACGCTGACTGCATCGCCACTGAATCTTACTTAGAAAGTCGCCAATTTGCTCTGGATGTTAACAGCGCCTCAACTTTTATTAATGCCTCACCTCGGTTTTGGCGCTATCAAAATCGGGGAGATGCGATATTTTTGGGAATGTCCAACCAAAAAGGTTATCGCCGGGGATTGATCGGGTTAGATACACTGACGACAATCAAAGAAATTGTTCAAGGAAACGGACTTTTTTAATCTTATAGGTTATTTAGAATTGGTTATGGGGATTAAACCCAAGTGAAAAGTGGGAGACTATTATCGATAGGTAAGCCTTTAATAGTTGTTCCAAAAATATTTTTATAGGATACAATAAGATCTGGGTAGAACAATCAGGCAGCCTTGATATAAAGCAATTTGATCACAAGCTCCCGGATAGCCGCAGTGGAGACCGATAAAATCTCCGCATCCTAACAATAAGCCGCCGGATTTATGTGTGGGTTCAATCTCAAATCGGGTACGGGATCTAATTAAATTTAGAAACTTATTAAGTCACATGAAAATACTCTTAGCGATCACATGAAATCCGAAAAATCACTCAATACTGTAGACAAGACTGCAACGCCGACTTTAGGCAAAGAAACGCTAATTCCACACTCAGTATACGCTAAGAAATTGCGCCCACTCCTGCCATCAGAAGCCTTTAAACCCGATTCTAGCAAGTTGGTTATACTGTTCATTAATATGGCCATTTTGCTACTGGGTTGGGGGATTGCCGATTGTCTAGATCAGTGGCCCATCTATCTTCTATGGCTTTATTTACCTTTAGCTTTAATTATGGGTAATAGTATCGTAACTATGGGATTTTTCGCCCATGATTTCATGCACGGTAGCGTCAATAAAAAGTCTCGTATGACTTATCATATAATTAGTTTTCTAGGGTTTGCAATGATGTTTATGCCTTCTACTCAGTGGAAATATGTTCATAACATTGTACATCACAGTCAAACAAATTATCTAGAAGATCCGGATCGCAATTACCTTTACCACCAGCCGAATAGTTGGGGAAAATGGATTCATAATTTCTTTGCGCCAGCGATTGATAATCCATCTTGGTTATTAATAGTAGGACTTCCAGCATCGTGGTTATTTCATCAATTTTGCCACCTCTCGTCGAGCCTATTGTTTAATAATAAAATTGTGGATTATGTGCCCGCTGCATTCACAGTCAGTCAGAAAGATAGATTGAAAATTGCTCTTGAGTTGTTTGCGGTTTTATGCCTGCATTTTAGCATTTTATTCTATTTAGAGTTTCATGCGCTAAAAATCGTTCTTGGGTACTTGCTACCCTTAGCAATCGGTCATACAGTTGCAATGTTTTATATCTACACAAATCACCTGATTTGTCGGATGACGAGTGTTAATGACCCGCTGATTAATAGTCTTTCAATACGGGTTCCCAAAATAGTTGATTTGTTGCATTTCAATTTTTCATATCACACGGAGCATCATATTTTCCCTAGTCTTAACTCAGACTATTACCCTTTGGTTCAAGAGTTGATCCAAATTCACTATCCTGGGCGGATGAATTTACTGGATGCTGGTGAAGCTTGGCAATTGTTAATGAAAACTCCTCGGCATTACAAAGATGAAGTTACGTTAACTGATTATTTAGGGGAAACTTCGGTAAATTGCCCTCTTGATAATTCTGCTGTAACACCTTTGCCATAGCTAAATACACCAGTTACGCTCACAAGTTTCCCCCAGACTACAACTAAAAACCGACGCTAACGACCAATACAGAGTAAGGTGTGTACTGCACACCTTACTTGGAGATATCCTGCTGAATTTTTAATTCTACATACTGATACTATTTAGCACCAACGAAGGCTTGAGAGCAAAATAAGGAATGACTCGTTTTTGATTGTTGGCATCAATCTTTTGTTCTGCCATATTCAAATTTTGCTGGAACTGTCTGGCTAAAAGTTGGATCGGCGTTCCCGCAAAAACTTCATCGAAGCTCATCCGGTAGAGTTCCCGGAAAGATTTATCGTAATAACCCAAACGGTCATACCGATAAGCTGACAAAATAAACAGAATTTGCAGTTGGTCAGCCGCTCGTTTGTACGGAGGAAGTAACCGTAAAATATCCTTTTCCGTAATCACTTCTAGAGTACCCGAGTCAGTAATTCTAGGAATGTCCCGGTAGGCGGCCAAGGGCATATTGGCGGCAAAACTCATGTAGTCATACTGGGGAAAATTGACTGCTGAATGCTGTGGGCCGCAGGTAAAAATTACAGTTGTGACAATTGCAATTAATTGTTCAACTGTGTCAATGTGGTCTGGCATTCCTTTGACTTTACCGCCGTTATCAGACGCTAATTCTTTAGCCCAGGTTTGCAGTTCTATATCCTGCGCGAGCGCGATCTCTGTCGGGTAAAAGAATTTAAGATAGCCCGATACAAAGGTTTCAATCGCATCCCACAGCAGCAATCCATCATCTCGGTAAGGATAGTGAGGCAGTTGATTGGGGTCATCCATTCCCCGATTTTTCAGTTCAGCGGGCAAGGCAAATTCATCGAGACTCCATGTACTGCACGCCTCTCTAGTCAGTTCCATTGTCTCCGCCAAGGTGCCGCCTAGCAATTCATCGACGGGCCCGCCGGGAGCGATCAAGTGAGAACGCGCCAGATCGTTGTTGGTCAACATAAAGCGAAAGTGCGGTTTCAGCAGCAGGCTAAGCGGGTGATTTTTAGCCAACTGTCGGGCGGTGACGATCGCGATTGGTTCCATCACCAGATGAGTTCGACCTAAATGGGAACTCATTTCATGGTGATTAGCATCTGCTACTTGTACGCAGAGTTTCGCATACAGCCAATCGATAGGAGGATCGAATGGGGTATACAGATGGCTACCGGGCTTAGGATCTAGTTGAATGGCAATAGGTGTCATTTCACCGCGATCGCGGATTCCTGTCCACCGCCAAGCGAAAAAAGCCCGTGGTTTCGGCAAGTATTTTCTGCCTTTTTCATAGGTTCCTCCTGCAACTTTCGCAGGCCCGCGATAGTGTTCGTCAGTACCTGTATAATCGGCAATGTAAATGTTTTTGTCCTGTAACTCTTTGCGAAGATCGAATAATGGCTGCAAACAGCAAAGTTGTGCCAGTGTTTCTGCCCGAGGATCGCTCGCATCTAGCAGGCGAAGCACCATTGGATTTGCTCCAGACAGGCGCTGTTCAGCAAAAGAGCGATCGGTTTGGTAAATTTTGGCAACTCCAGGTAGCGGCAGCCAAGTAAAAAAGTCTTCATAGTCTTGGAGTTCGTCGAGAGGATCGAGAAAAGTTCTCGAATCGGCTGCCAGCATATTTGCTGGAAGTTCCGATGTTGCTAATATGCGTTCTGCAAGATACTTACTCGAAAAATTCTCGACTGCGGGCACATCTTTCAATAATGCCAAAGGTGATAAACTCTCATAGTCAAACTGATAAGCTTGTTGCTGACGATTCAAGGAATCTTTGCGCTGTTCTGGGTTCGGGTCGTCTTGAGGAAGAGAAGGTTTCATATTGTCTACCATTGTATAAATCAACTCTCTTTTTGTAGTAAAAGATCGGAGATCATCACTACCGATCGAGGAGGGAATTTAAAAAGTATTGTGCAGGCTCACGCTTGATATAGGTCTTATTCACCGAGCAATAATCTTATTCCGGATTTTTTTAAACTCAGAAAAATTTCTCAAAAGAAGGCAACAGTTCTCGAGCCCCCTAAATCGACATAGAAAGGTTTCATTCTGCGGATAAGTAGCTCGCACTTGAGAACCCCGACTTCTTTGAGATGTCGGGGTTCGGGGTGTTCGGTTTTTTGAGCTTGGTCTACTGATTAGCGGTTATGCACGAACCATTAAATATTGGCCGTTGCCGATATATTCACCATCGCAACTCGCGAAAAGAGTTTCCGCCCAAATCAAGAAAAACCGCCAGATGCGACGAAATTTGCCATAGTCCATGCCGTAGTCTAAATCTTTGACTATTGCCTGAGAATCATCAAAATTTTTCAGCCAATTAACTAAGGTTGTAGAGTAATTGTATCCGTTGAGATACCAGTTTTTTATCGTTTTGAGGTCTTTGTTGTGGCTGGCAACGGCATCGTATTTCCAGATACGACCGTGGGGGAAAATGTATTTGTGGAGGAAAGGGCTGGACATATTGTTGGGAATGCGGACTGTGATAATGTGAATGAAAACTTTGCCGTTATCCTTCAGGAAAGAGGCAAGCTTTTGGAAACCCTTCGTTAAATTGCCTATATGCTCAAAAACTCCGATGGAGAGAATTTTGTCAAATTTGGTCTCGAAGTTGGCGTCGTTCAAATCGCCTTCATATAGGGTAAATCGACCGGAACTGAGGTAGCTTTCGGGGTCTTGCATCTTCTGACGCATATACTCGCATTGGTTGTGGCTGAGGTTAATGCCAGTAAACTGGACATTGGGGAATTTGGAAAGAATGTAATTGGGAACGCAACCCCAACCGCAACCAAAGTCTAAAATGCGATCGCCATCCTGAATGTCTAGCTTCTCAATCACATCATCAATCATCTGCATTTGCGATTGTTCAAGGTTGGCCGCTCCTTTTTCCCACAACCCCATGGTGTATTTAGGATAAATGAGTTTGCCGTCGCCTAACATCGGATTCAGCATTGCTTGAGGCAAGTCGTAGTGAATTTTCATTAAATCCCGGGATCCTTCGGCGGTGCGGTCTGTTTCTGTCAGTACCCATTCGTATGGGGCAAGCAGGGAGGGACAATGCTTAAACAATACGGGCATACAGGTATCAAAAAGCGATCGCAATACAGAATCCGGTACTTCTAAGCCGTTGATGTAAGACTCTGCTACTGCCATTTGCAGCGTGTTAACTGCACTGGTTGCGAGGCGGGTTGCTCCGTAGGCGATCGGACTTTTGGTATGGATATTTCCCACGATGGGAATGTGTTTTTCGATGCTTTGTAGGGCTGTTGATGAAGTCATGGTTATACTGGTTTTAAAGATGCTGCTATTCTATCTCACGAAAATTGGCTGGTGGTTAGAGAGCCAAAAAGCTGAAACTATTGCCAAGTAAGGTTTGCATACCAAAACTCCCAAAATCCTAAAAATATATGGCCGTTGAAGGGGATTTGATAACGGATTTATAGGGGTTTGGGCGATATTAATTTTATTAAGAATTATGTCAGTCCATTTTAGATTTTAGATTTTAGATTTTAGATTAGCTCCACAGCTTGAATGGGGGTATTTTCACGGTGCTATGAAGATTTTAGTGTTCAGTTATACCATTTTAGATTTTAGAATTTAGAATGAATGATGAGCTAAGAGTTGGACTATTGCTTAGAGTTGCTTTCTTTTTTTAAACTGTTGTCATTTGGGGGGTTGAGCTGACACAACGAGAAGCAAATGCCGATCGCGACTTATAGTTAAGGAATCAGGGATACAGAAAAAATACCGAGAAACCGGGTTTCCATACAGGTTCGCTGCAATAAAAGATGTCCGCGAGATTCCTCGCTAATTAGCTAGACGCGCTACATATGCCACAGATTCACTATCTGCCGGACGATCGCACGATCGAGATAGACGACGACGATATAATTCTCGAAGCTTCTCTGCGTGCCGACATTCCCCACACCCACATCTGCGGCGGTAGCGCCCGATGTTCGACTTGCCGGGTATTAATTGTCGAAGGTTTGGAATTTTGTTCTCCCCGCACTTCGCCGGAAGAGGAACTCGCGAAAAAATTGCGTTTAGAACCGGAAATTAGGCTGGCTTGTCAGACGCAGGTTGCGGGCGGCAAGGTGATTTTGCGCCGACTGGCGATCGATTCTGAAGACTTGGAATCATTTAACGACGAAATGGCGGGAAAGTTGATTTCTCCTCCTGTGGGTCAAGAGAAAAAAATTGCGATTTTGTTTGCCGATATTCGAGGATTTACGCCTTTTGCAGAATCGCTGTTGCCCTACGACGTAATCTATGTTTTAAATCGCTATTTCCAAAAAATGGGTTTTGCGATTAACCGGAATGGCGGGATGATTAATAATTATATGGGTGACGGTTTAATGGCCCTGTTTGGGTTGGAAAATCCTGACAAGGCGGCCGAACAAGCGGTAAGGGCTGGGGTGGAAATGCTGGAGGAACTAGAGAAACTCAATCCCTATTTTGAAAATTTGTACCGTCACCAATTGCGGATTGGGATTGGGATTCACTGCGGCTGGGTGGTTGTGGGGAATTTGGGGGCTTTGAAAAATCAGACAGTGACGGCGATCGGCGATGCGGTGAATTTGGCGAGCCGGATTGAAGCTGCGAACAAGCAAGTAGGAACAAGTTTATTGATTTCCGAGGAGACTTATCAGGAAGTGAAAGAATTGGCGATCGTCAATCAGTGCGTATCCGTGCAAATTCCGGGGAAAAGTGGCCAATATCCGCTGTATGAAGTAGTCGGGATGCCGCCGCTGCCCGTGGAAATCGAAGAAGTTGCTGAGGTAAGGGAAGGTTCTATTTGGCAAAGTTTTATCAATAAGTTACTGGCTTTGTATGCTGCGGGGTACAATTGGATTATGAAAATTTGGAGGGAAATTAGAAAACTATAGATCAACTTTTTTGATTTTTGTTATTTCCTCGATAATATGAATATTCCTCAGTCAATAGTTCGCATTTTTCTCAGGCTCCCCAACGGTCAGATCGGCGCACAACTGCGAGATAATATTCCAGGTATTGCTAGTCAAGGAATGCTTTCTACTTTTGGTGGTGGCGTGGACATTGGAGAAAGTCCACAGCAAGCAGCCCTGCGAGAAATGGAGGAAGAAACTTGCCTCACAACCAATTATTACAAAATGGAGTTTATCACAACTTTTACTCACCAACTCACCCAAAATAATATAAAGATTTTACAAAAAAACCACCTTTTTTTGGCAAGAGTTAGCGATTGTGATAAAATAGAAATCAAAGAAGGTGTGGGTTTGGTAGTTTTGAGAAAAGATGTATACTTTGAAAAAGTCAACGCAGGTGAGGGGACTCAAATGGCTTGGAAATTGTTGCAGGAATATTTAAAATAAAAACTTTCACACTACCTTTTCCCGGCGAGGGGACTGAAACTTTAATACAGAACTTCTTGACTATGTTGTCAAATACGAATTCAGATTACGAATCATTATTACAACGAGCGATCGCGATCGCAGCCAAAGCTCATGAGGGGCAGGTTGATAAGGCAGGCAGTCCCTATCTCGATCATCCGCTATTTGTAATGGAAAATGTAAACTCTATAGAGGAGAAAATCGTAGCGGTTCTACATGATGCCGTGGAAGATTCTGAACTTACCCTTGAGCAACTTAGAAGCGAAGGTTTTCCTGAAGTTATAGTATCGGCGATCGCGGCGATTACCAAAATAGAAGGAGAAGCTTATGCAGCTTATTTAGGGCTTGCTGAATAATCGAGTGCATATTGCGTCGCGAAAGGTTTCGAGCGCGCGAGCGAGAATAAAGTGC
>NZ_JAUBUG010000078.1:0-31441 GCF_036705345.1 Microcoleus sp. B3-D2 | reverse complement strand
TCGTTGCTTCTTTGACGGGATGGGAATTTATTTTAGAGGCATTATTTGTAGCAGGACTTTAGAAAATTGGTATAACTAGAACTGTACGCAGAGAATTTCCTACAGTGGGCCTTTTGAAAAGACTGCTTATGTTGGTTACACAGCCACACCATTTGCTAACATATTCATCTATCTAGATCCAAGTCAAAAAAATCCAGAATTTGGAGACGATCTCTTTCCACGTAGTTTTATTATCAACCTACCTGCACCATCAAACTACATCGGCCCAGTGCAGATATTTGGACTGGACACTGAGCCGGCTATGGGTCCTGAAGCATCAAAAGCTTTGCGTATCATCCGAACAGTGGAAGACCAAAAAGAATGGATGCCGGACAAACACAAAAAAGGTCACGTTCCGGGTGAACTTCCAGGGTCTCTAAAGCAGGCAATTAGGGCGTTTATTCTTTGTTGCGCTGCAAGAATTGTGCGAGGACAGGAGAACGAACACAACTCAATGCTAGTTCATGTCGCCCGTTTTACGGCTGTCCAATCCGAGGTAGAAAAGCAAGTCAAAGACGAGTTGACTTCTCTACAAAAACGACTGCGATACGGCGACAGCAACGCACCAGGCAAGCTAGAGGAAGAATTTGAGCAGTTATGGAAAGATGATTTTGTGCCAACTACTTCATACATACTCTCATCCATACCCGATCCAGAACTAAAGTCAGTTTCTTGGGAAGAAGTCAAACCTTTACTGCACCGGGCGGTCTCTAAGATTCAGGTTAAGAAAATCAACGGCACAGCCAAGGATGTACTAGACTACTGGGAACACAAGAATGGGCTGAGTGTTATTGCCATCGGCGGTGATAAATTGTCTCGTGGTCTAACCTTGGAAGGTCTAAGTGTCAGCTATTATCTCCGAGCATCAAAAATGTACGACACCCTGATGCAGATGGGTCGATGGTTTGGATACAGACCGGGATATATCGATCTTTGCCGATTGTACACAACTGATGAGCTAATTGAATGGTACGAACACATCACTATTGCCAGTGAGGAACTCCGGCAGGAGTTTGACTATATGGCTGATGCCGGAGCGACACCTGATGAATTCGGTTTAAAAGTTCGCACGCACCCGCAGGATTTGGTAATTACTGGGGCGAATAAGATGAAGACTGGTACTGTCATGCGGCTGTCTTACACCAGAACCCTCAGCGAGACCACAATTTTACACAAAGATGAGAATATAAATCGGAAAAATCTTAAGGTCACAGAAGAACTACTGAGAAGCCTTGGCTCATCTCCCAGACAAGAAAAGGGTAACTATATCTGGGCGGAGGTTCCTTCTGAAAAAGTCATTGAGTTTCTGTCAGGTTATCAAGCTCACGATAATTGTAAACTGGCAAATACTTCACTCCTCGTCAAATACATCAAGGCTCAACTGCCGCATGAACTTACCTCTTGGACTGTCGTTCTTATATCAAGTAATCGAGCCAAAAATAAGAGAAATATTGCCGGAAATGAGATTGGTTTAACTTTGCGTCAGAATGCCTCTTCTGAATCTTCTCAGGAATATCGTCTCATCAAGTCTCGCCTCCTGAGTCCAACCGATGAATGGCTCGATCTCTCTCACGAAAGTCGTGACGAAATTCTCGAAATCACCCGGCGGCGGCGAGCAGAAGCTGGTAAACCACCAAGTTCTAGTAATACGCCTGATGGAAAAATTTTGCGTTCCAAGCGTTCCCCAAGAAACGGCTTACTGCTGCTTTATCCACTAGATCCAGAAGAAATCAAGTCGGAAATTCCTGTCATCGGTTTTGTGGTAAGTTTCCCCGATAGCAAAACAGCCCAGATGGTCGAATATATGGTTAACAATCCTTACTGGCAACAGGAGTTTGGTCAGCCATGACGGTGCAAAATACCTGGAAACTACTGGAGGATGATACTACAAGTGTACCTTCTGGCTATATCATCCGCCGCCTATTGCCAGAGGTTACATACGATGTTTATCTCGCTATTGAAAGACCTTCTAATGCGCGTTTGCTGATGATGCGGGTAAATTACAAAGCTATCGGGAAAGCCGCTGTTTTTCCTAATTCCAACTGTTTTGAGGTTAGGCGTGTAGCCCTGCAAGGTGATGATGATGCCCATGTCACCCTGCAACTGGTACTTATTAACTCGCGTTACAGCGATATCTTTACAACATTAGTACAGGACATTGTTGATGCAATTGCTCCGATTACGGATGAGCAAAACGCTGTAGGGGCTTTCTTTACCCGTCTGCGGCGATGGCAAGCATTCTTAGAAAAACATAACCCTGAAGGACTTAGCCAAGCGGAACAGCAAGGATTATATGGTGAACTCTGGTTTTTGCTGCAGGTTGTTATTCCTCAAATTGGCTCTCGCCAAGGAGTCAAATGTTGGACGGGTGCAAAAGGAACTCAACAAGATTTCCAGTTTCAACACTGTGCTGTTGAAGTCAAAACTACTACAGCTAAACAGCATCAGAAACTAGCTATCTCAAGCGAGCGGCAACTAGATGATACTGGCACTGGCGCACTGATTTTACTGCACCTATCCCTTGATGCTAGACAAGAACGAGGTGAATCTCTACCGGATATTGTCGCCAGTCTTAGGTCACTTCTCGAAAACGACCCTATAGCAAAAGAAGAATTAGAAATACTCCTTTTTGAAGTTGGCTATCTGGATATACATATTCCTTACTATGAACAAATTGGCTATACCCCACGAGAAATTAACTATTTCAAAGTCGAGAGAGATTTTCCCAGAATTATTGAAGCTGAGCTCCGAAATGGCGTTGGCGATGTTCGCTACACCATCAGCGTTGCCGAGTGCCGACGCTTTTCAATACCAGAATTAGATGTAATTTCTCTAATCAGCCGCAGCCATGAGTGAACAAGCCAAATTAATACCGAATCTACTGCTAATCCCATTTGCTGCCCTTCAGGGCTATATTTCAAAATTAAGACTCGCGTCGCTCCTGTTATATTCAAAAACCAGAAAGAACTGTTCGGATTCCTCAGCTACAATTGCTGCATGGCTCTTCTGTAGGAGCGATCGCAAAATGCGTTATAATCCCGATAGGAGATAATGGTGCGAGTCAATGACACAAGTTCTCGATCGCGAAACTCTCGATGGGCGAGTGGTGCTCAACGGCACTTGGGAGCAATTCAAGTTAATCCAGAAGGTTTCGGAAGATTCCCCTGGCATAAAGTTGTCTTTTTTTGCAGGGGCGATCGAGATTCTGATGCCAGGATTCCAACACGAAAATTTTTCTGAGATCATTGGTTACTTGCTGACCACTTTTCTGCTGCAACAAGGTATTAAGTTTTACCCTTCTGGTTCAATGACGCAGGAGAAGACGGGAGAAGCTTCAACTCAAGCAGACAAATCGTTTTGTTTGGGAGAACCTAAGTTGATTCCCGATTTGTCGATCGAGGTGGTTTATACTAGCGGTGGACTGAGCAAGTTGCCAAAATATCGAGCTTTGGGCGTGCCTGAAATCTGGTTTTGGGAAGATGGCACGCTGCGGCTGTATCATCTCCGGGAAGATGGCTACGAGCAAGTAATTCAGAGTCAACTGTCAGGATTGGAAACGCTGGATATCGATTTACTAAGACGCTGCATTTTAATGGGTGAAACTGATTTGGCGGAAGCAGTTAAGGTTTTTGGGCAGGGAATCTCGATCGATCGTACATGACTGCAAGACGTTCGATTTTCCTAATTGGCGAGCGAAATTTTAGTGGTTTTGGCAACATCTGGAAAAAATAGCATCCCTATATTTCGGGCTTCTTAAATAAGTCTGGTTCTGCTGTTGCTGGGAACGAGAAATACAGTCTTTTGTAGGGGCAATCCCCCTGCGGTTGCCACTCCTGAGAGGTAATGTTGCGGATATCGTGCAATTAAATAATCTCCGCAATCAAAGGTGAATATAAATCCGGGGTTCAGTTCGCAGACAATGAAAATTGCACAAAAGCTCGATCACCAATTATTTCTTTAACAAAAACATGGCAACACTTTACGTTAACCCGCAAACAGGCAGTGATTCCGCAGCCGGCACCCAATCGGCTCCATTCAAAACTATAGCCCGCGCGATCGCCCGCGCTGCATCGGAAAGCACTATTCAGTTAGCACCGGGAATTTACAGCGCTGCTAGTGGCGAAAAATTTCCCTTGGAAATTCCCTCGGGAGTAAAAGTTGTTGGCAATGAAACTAACAAAGGTAGAGGCATTCTGATTCAAGGCAGTGGCAAATTTGTCAGTCCCACCGCTGCGGGCCAAAATATCACGATACTGCTAGCAACTAATTCGGAATTGCGCGGAGTAACTGTTACTAATCTCGATACTCGCGGCACGGGAGTCTGGATTGAGTCAACTTCTCCGACTGTGGCTAACTGCAGTTTCACACTTTGTAAGGGCGAAGGCGTTTTTGCCACGGGCACTGCTAATCCTGCGATTCTCGACAACATATTTGTGGGAAACTCCGCCGCTGGGGTGATTGTGGCGGGAACTGCTAAAGGAGCAATACGGCGCAATATTTTTCAAAAGACGGGTTTCGGCATTTCTCTGCAAGCTCAGTCGGCTCCTTTGATTGCTGATAACCAAATTTTGGAAAATCGCTCCGGTATAGTTTTAGCGGGGGAATCTAAGCCGATTTTACGTAAGAATCGCATTGAAAAAAATACCGAAGACGGTTTGACTGCGGGGGGGAAGTCGCTGCCAGATATTGGTACTGCTCAAGATTTGGGCGGCAATATTTTTCAGAATAACGGTGAATTAGACTTGCAAAACGCGACTGGGGTTAAGATTTCTGCGGTGGGAAATCAGCTCAATTCTTCGCGGGTGAAAGGTTTATTTGAGTTGGGCAATGTGACGCCAACTCCGACTCCTGGCGGGCTAAAGTTTAGCGACATCACCACGCATTGGGCCAAAGATTTTATCGATCGCTTGGCAAAGATGAATATTGTTAGCGGGTTTCCCAACGGCACTTTTCAACCTTACGAGATTGTAACTAGAGCTCAGTATGCGGCTATGCTGGCGAAGGCGTTTGAATTGGTGCCGCGCCGTGAGGCGACGGTTTTTAAGGATGTGGCGGCGGATTTTTGGGCTAAGGGAGCGATCGACCAAGCTAATCGAGCTGGCTTTTTGGCTGGATATCCAGACAGCACGTTTCGCCCGGAGCAGAATTTGACTAGAGTTCAGGCGATCGTATCTTTGGTAAACGGCTTGCAGTTGGCGGGCGGCAACCCCAATTCTTTGAGCGTTTATGTCGATCGAGCTCAGATTCCCAGTTTTGCTACCGACGAGATAGCAACCGCCACAGAGCGCAAAATCGTGGTCAACTATCCCGCGCGCGAAAAGCTTTGCCCCGCCCACGACATCACCCGTGGGGAGATATCCGCCCTCATCTACCAAACTATGGTAGCCACAAAGCGGGCCGATCCTATTAACTCTCCTTACATCGTCTAAGGGAATTGGAAGACAAGGGAGAGGATAACTTGGGGTACAAAGAACCAACCCATATTCTCTCGCCCTTGTCTCCAATTGCCTCACTCTCACCCACTTTCACCCACTCTCACCCACTCCCACTCTCCCAAGTCTTGATTTGCGAGTACCCGAATCGTTTTATGATTAAACATTAAGAAATTAAGCAATCCTTAAGGTTTGACTGTCAGATTATGGCTAAAATTCAATTTTCTCGGGGTATAGACGAAGAGGCTGTGCCCGAAGTGCGCCTAACCCGTTCTAAAACGGGAGCTCAAGGCACTGCCACATTTATCTTTGAAAATCCCAAAGCTCTCAGCAGCACCAGTACCGAAGACATTACTGGAATGTACATGATCGACGAAGAAGGCGAAATCCTCACTCGCGAGGTTAAGGCTAAGTTCATCAACGGTCAGCCTGCCGGTTTGGAAGCTCTTTATCTAATGAGAAATCCCGAAGAATGGGATCGATTTATGCGTTTTATGGAACGCTACTCGCAAGCAAACGGCTTAGGATTTAGCAAGGCATAATTGATGGGGAATAGGGAATGGGGAATGGGGCATGGGGCATTGGTTATTGGTTATTGGTTATTAGTTATTAGTTATTAGATGATGAATAATTAATAACTAATAAATCACAACTAACTAATGACTTCTTCCCTCTTCCCTTTTCCGGATTTCCTCTTCCTTCTTGCTTCTTCCTTTTTCCTTCAACATCTGTTATATGACGCAAATTCCTCACCCCGACTTATCTAAAATAACCGTAAACTGCGCTATCATTACTGTTAGCGACACGCGCTCCGCCGAAACAGACAATAGCGGCTTGTTAACTAAGAAGCTGCTAAAAGATGCGGGTCACTCTGTGGTAGCTTACACTGTTGTTAAAGATGATGCGGCCAAAATTGTATTGCAAATGCAGGCTTTTTCCCAGCGTGAAGATGTGGATGCAATCATTTTTAACGGCGGCACGGGCATCGCTCCCCGAGATACGACTTATGATGTGATGGAGAGTTTGCTAGACAGGATTTTACCAGGATTTGGTGAAATATTTCGGTTTTTGAGCTATCAAGAAATTGGTTCGAGGGCGATCGCCTCTCGCGCAGTTGCAGGGGTGTATCAAGGCAAGTTAGTCTTTTCTCTTCCGGGATCTAGCAATGGTGTGAAACTAGCTGTGGAAAAGCTAATTTTACCTGAATTAGTTCACTTGGTGACGCAGTTGCGGGGAGGGTGAGAGCGAAAGTTCGGTTAATTGACGACTGACCGAGAGAAATTTGGTTACAAGTCGCCCGAGGCATCCGTGGAGCGAGAAAAAAGCTCGCTCATCCTCATCGCAAGCCCCCGGGTTTAGCAGTGAGCTCGCTTTCTTCCATCTAAAATCTAAAATCTAAAATTGACTGACTGCATTCACCGCAAGAAACGGGTGGCTTTGAGCCTGCTCTATGGCTAAAGTAAGGAAACATCAAAATTCCCTTGATTTAGACTAGATGATTTCGATGCAGAATGCGAGTGTCTATGCTAGCGAAGATTATCACCGGATTGCTCGGGCGATCGCCTTTATGCGACAACACCACCTAAACCAGCCCAATCTGGCAACTGTGGCCCAACACATAGGACTGAGTGAATATCATTTTCAACGCCTATTTACTCAATGGGCCGGCATTAGCCCCAAGCGGTTTTTGCAATATCTAACAGTTGAATATGCCAAGTCAAAAATCACTCACACTAAAAGCCTTCTAGACCTAACATTGGACGTGAGACTATCGAGTCCCGGACGATTGCACGATTTATTTGTGAACTTGGAAGCAATGTCACCAGGGGAGTTCAAAGCAGGCGGAGCAGGTTTACACATTCGCTATGGCATTCATGATACCCCGTTTGGCAAATCTCTAATCGCGACAACTGCCCGTGGTATTTGTAATCTTTATTTCTTGGATACAACACACGAACAAACCGCCGAACAAAGACTGCAATTGACCTGGAAAAAAGCTGAAATCATTCGTGATGAGCAAACCACTCAATCATTGTGTGACCTGATTTTCAATTCAGAAACTTTCAGCGAGCAAAAACCACTAACGCTCTTGGTAAAAGGCACTAACTTTCAGATTCAAGTTTGGCGAGCACTTTTGAAATTGCCATTTGGTGCGATCGCCACCTATCAAACTATAGCTCAAATGGTAGCACGCCCAACTGCTGCTAGAGCTGTAGGAAATGCGATCGGTAACAATCCTATCGGCTATCTAATTCCATGTCACCGAGTCATTCGAGAATCTGGAGAACTCGGTGGCTATTGCTGGGGAGTAGAGCGTAAAACAGTCATGTTAGGTTGGGAAGCTAGCCGTACAATCTGCAGTTGCTCACAAGCGACCGCCCGGAGGTAAAAATTCAGGCTTTACACTCCCCCATCGCCTTGTCAATAAGTCATCCATTGAAAGATCTACTAATCTACTCCTTTCATCTGCGGGAATTCTTACCCACTTGTCCCACATACCATCCTGCTTGGTAATCCATTCCCAGCGGTCATTTGCCACCGTTACATCAGCACTCCGAGTTGTTGGGAAAGATTCAACAAATGGCAAGTGATAAGGATGAACATTCGGCGTGAATGCACTGGTCTTAGAGAAGAGGAACGGTGTGAACCATTCTGAAGTCTGTTTAATCCTGTCGTAAAGCGGTTGAATAATTGTGAACTGCTCATTTGCGAGTAACATCCGGTTTCCTTCAGCGACTTCAGTAATTGTATTAGAAGCAATTTTGCTCCATGCTATCTCGTACTTCGCTTTCGCTGGAAACCTTGCATCATGTTCACGAGCCATATTAATCGCTTTTTGTGGATCATCCAAAAACAGCTCATGTTGCCAAGCTAGATCAAGAAAGATTGCTTTACCAATAAGAACCATTGTGTTACTCAAAAAACTTGGATCGGGCAAACCAGGAGTCAGCAAGCCACCGAGAACTGCTCCCCCTGCCAAACGACCCAACCCAGCCCAAAGAAACTTATCAGATTTAGCCTTGTAAGTCGCTTGATAGTAGTTGTAGAGTTTGCGAATAATTTGCTCATTTGGTTTAAAACCTAACTCCGGGTTCCAAGAATCATCTTTTTGACCAAACGCCTTCCCATAAGCCTTTAGTGTATAAGAGTCTCGATTTCTCGTGTAGAGGCTATCTTCAAATGGATGTTTATTGGGGTATTGCTGGTCAAGATATTCGGCGTAAAACTCCTGGAACTCATTAAAGCCGGAACCAGTTCCAGCCTCTTCAGAAATTGCAGATGCCAGCATAAGCTTTGGTTGGGTGGAGTTCTGCAAATAGTCTTGAGCCAGTTGGTTTTTCTTTTCCGCTGTGATGTCCCCATTATTCGCTGCATTTCTTAGAACTTGAAGTTGGTCGTGCTGCTCACTCGGTGCTGGTGATTGTACAGATCCTCCTGAACCACCTTGGCGACCTGCAACAGAAGCGCCGCTACCGCCAGTACCATTGCCTGTTCCTACTCCACTGCTACCACCATACTTCTTCTGAATTTCTGTTGCTTTATTGGAGGCTTCTGCAATACTAATCGTATTATCAGAAAGTTTTTTGAGCAAATCTCCGACTTCTTGCTGTCCTGACATATCGCGGAAGATATTTGGAGTACCCAACACTGTCAGAGCAGCAGCTAAACCACTTGGATCAGGTGCGGCTGAGGGGTTAACGATGTTGACCAGTGATGACGGGAAAGCTGTAGGTGTAGTATTTGTTTGCTGAGGTTGTGGCGTAACAGGGGTAACGGGATTGATGCCAGGTGCTTCAAAGGGAATCGGATGTTCTTCCCACTTCCAGAATCGGGTATTGTCAATTTCCTCAGAGATGTTACAGTGTCCCAGCTTACCTTCTGCAAATACTCCCCGCGTGGGTAAGGTAATCAGCTTTTCAGCATACTTCTTCTTCACCTCATTTAAATTTAAATCTACATCTTGCAACTGATTATCAGCATCGATAAACGGATAGGCAATATAACTGCCAAAAGTTTCTAACGCATAAGGTTCAACGTGATCAATCAGTTTGCTTGTACTGTTCCAATCGACATTCTCAAACTCTATGGCAATTGTGTTTGAATTTTTGCTTAGTGCAATAATTTGATTATAGTGATCGGAATTTTGTTTCAGATGCTCTATTAGTTGGGAAACTACAAAGTTCTCTTCTGCCGTTAGGCTACGTTCAGGAGAAAGCATTGGAGCAGTATCCGGATTTGGACGACGAATATCTGTAAAAGTGTTGTCCCCTAGATTATCATTTTTTCCGAACAGTAAATGGTAATCTTTAAATTCCGATAGGATTATCTTGTTATTCTCGAAAAATCCGTTGATTGCCATTCGGCTAATGCGCCAAGTATCTTTTTGTGTATCAAAAAGAAATCCTGCAAGGTTTTCCCATTTTATTTCATCTGATGGATAAGCAAGGAACCAAGTATGTTCACCTTTATTGCGAAAACGTCCACCTGCATTGAAGTCTTTGTCTTCATCTCCCCATCTTCCAAGTGGTACAAGATCCCCATTTGTTTTTACTGCCCAGATTCGCATTCGAGACGTTTTGTCCTCAACCTCGTCAGTTGTCTGAATCCCAAATTCAAAAATCTTGAAAATGATACCCCTTTCTGAAAAACCAGGTATATCTCCGTCTAGTGATAAGCCATGTTTTGTTCGATCTAACTTAAGACGTTCAAGTTTTTCAAGGGCATCAAATCCTGGCTTAACTTTTTCATCAATCAAGTTAGACTCCAAAAGAAAGCGATATTTCAGGCATTGGTCATGTTTTGATAAATCGACATTTGAACGCTTTATTAATAATGCTGGTCGCCGCCTTACCCATTCCACAGCAACTTTGAAATTGCGTAGAACTTCATAGTAGAGAATGGTTAATGTATGGCTGTGGTTGTAGTTAGTGAAAGTTCGAGTTTGAATGCTTTCTTTCTCTTCCTGTCGAGCTTGGACAACAACAGTGCTGTTGATTTCGCGTTGCGCTGAACTTGCTTGCGAAAAGCTATCATTCAATCGTTGAACGTTTTCCGCAACCAGATCACGGCTACCATCGCTTGTAGCTGTTGAGCCACCTAAACTGCCAGCAATTCCTGCTGCTCCGCTAACAATCCCTATAGTACCTGTCGCACCAGCCGAGCCAGCAATTCCACCCATAAAGGAGCTACCATGCTGAAATTCGCGTAATCCCGCTTTGACTGTTTCAGAAATTGTGCGATCGCGATGAGTTTGGTGTATAACTTCTTCTGTTAATGAAGTCTGTTCGGTTCTTTGCGTCGTGCTTTCCCAAGACCAATCAATGACAGCTAACTTGACAGATTCACCTGGTGCTAGGGGCAAACTGTAGAGGATTTCACCTAGCGAATGACCTAAAGACTGCCAAGTTACTCTGTAGTCATCAACATAAGCCAACTTATAACCTTCGGGTAGAGTAAATCCTGGTGGGAGCTTCACTAACCGAACAACTTGGCGAAAATTAAATTCTTGTAATGCAATTTGTGCTGGAAATAAACGCTCACAGCCATCATCTCCCACCAAAAATTCGGGATGAGCCGCAAAGGAGCCTGGTGAAAAGTACCAATCAATGAGACCTGGCTTCTGCATTGAGGGCAGGTTCAGAATTCTAAGATCGTGGGTTAATGTGGGTTGCTCAATTGACAACTTAGCAAAAACTGCCTCGTTAGTAAATCGACCTTGCTCAAGCGCATCGAAGCGCGTTCCTTCCTTGCCCATTGGATATACAAACAAGGCATAGCTCTTTTGCACTCCGTTTCCGTCAAAAGCTGCGAAGCTGTTATTTTGAGATCGGGTTAGATCAGAGATTCGCGTCAAGTCGAATGAAGCATAGCCAACATGGTCTGTTGCTAAATAACCCAAAGGATAGGAGTAGATAGATTTTTTGCTGGGTGTTTGAGACTGCGGTATCTCAAACTCTTCCATTGTCTTAAGAATTGCGCGATCAACCACCTCCTTTATCTGGCTCTCTGGGCGCAAGATACCACGAGATTGCGAGAAGAACCTCTCTTCATCTTCTAATATGTTGACAACTCGTTTAAGAAAAGCTCCCTTCTTTTCCTCGTCCCAGGCTCGAAATGTATTTTCTTCAATATATTGAGCCAGTGATGACCGCAGGACTTTATCAATAAAACCTACTATATCATGATTTTCGTCGATTTCTCTTAAATCATCTCTTGAGATTTTGTAGGGAGATGCCTCTTCAACAATGCTGAGTTCTGCATAAATCGGCATCCGTACTATAGGAGTGTGAGAATCCTTATCCAATACTAGAATAGAGAG
This sequence comes from Microcoleus sp. B3-D2, assembly GCF_036705345.1. Lineage (NCBI taxonomy): Bacteria > Bacillati > Cyanobacteriota > Cyanophyceae > Oscillatoriales > Microcoleaceae > Microcoleus > Microcoleus sp. B3-D2. Next base: position 19,651 of record NZ_JAUBUG010000078.1, on the reverse strand, counting down.
ATGACTTTGCGTAAGCTGGTTTAATGTCTTCATATCTATAACCTTCTAGGCTTCGCCTCCATTGTACCTCATGTAAAAAGGAGCAATAAATTTTAGGGTGCAAGGTCGATCGATATACACTAGAAAGATTGTGTATCGCCAGTTTTTCAATGACGCTGCCTACCGGATCTCGTTCTCCTGCTCTGTTCCAAACGCTTTCGCTGGTAGCTGACCCGATCGCATTTTTCGATCGCTACTCTGCCAAATACGGCGATACATTTACCGCCCGCGTGTTGGGGCCCGCTTCGCCCCCCGTGGTGTTTCTGGGCCGTCCAGAAGCGATTCAGGCGGTGTTTACGACCTTAGCCGATGCCTTTGAGTTTGGCAAAGTGACCAACGTATTTCGCCCGCTGGTGGGAAATGAATCGCTCATTATGAATGAAGGGCCGCGACATCTGCGACAGCGACAGCTATTAATGCCCGCGCTGCATCGGGAACAGTTGCACAGTCAAGGGCATTTGATTGTTGATTTGACGAAAAAGCAGACGATCGACTGGAAAGCCCCAGATGCGATCGCAGTCCGCGAAGAAATGTCAGAAATTTCGCTGCAAGTAATCTTGCAAGTCGTGTTTGGATTAGTGCCGGGAGAGCGCTACGAACGCCTGAAACAATTGCTCAGCAAGCTTTTAGAGGCTATTACCTCTGAGCTGTACTCCATGCAATTTTTCTTTGAACCGTTGCAGCAAAATTTGGGGCCTTGGAGCCCGTGGGGGCAGTTTTTGCAGCAGATGGCGCAGATTGACTCGCTGATTTATGCGGAAATTGCCGAGAGGCGATCGCATTCTCTCGATTCGTCACGCACGGATATTCTGTCGGTGTTGATGATGGCCCGCGACGACACCGGCGAATCCCTCGGCGATCGAGAATTGCGCGATCAGTTGATGACGCTGTTGTTGTTGGGACATGAAACGACTGGATCGGCGTTGACTTGGGCGTTTTACTGGCTGCATCAGTTTCCCGAATGCCTTGGGAGGTTGCGGAAGGAATTGGATGAATTGGGCGAGAATCCCGATCCGATCGCGCTTTCGCAGTCGCCCTACTTAACAGCAGTCTGCAAGGAAGCGCTGCGGGTTTATCCAATTGCCTTAATTTCGCAGCCGCGCAAGGTGAAACGGACGATCGAACTCGAAGGCTATACATATCAACCGGGAACAATTTTAATCCCCTGTGTCTATTTGGCCCACCGTCGCCCTGAAACCTACGAAAATCCCGCTCAATTCAATCCCGATCGCTTTTTAGATCGCAAGTTTTCCGCCTCTGAATTTTTACCGTTTGGAGGCGGAAGTCGAAGCTGCATCGGGATGGCGTTATCGATGTTTGAAATGAAGCTCGTTTTAGCAACGGTGCTGTCTTCCCGTGAGTTTGTATCGAATCTCGATCTGCCAATTCGTCCGGCGCGCCGGGGAATCACCTTTGTGCCGCCCGATCGGTTTCGATTAACGGTTGTGGGCGATCGGCGTTAGATTTAGTGAAACGCCGTGTCAAGAAAGATATGTTATATCAACTCCGCTAGCATCGGAATTGTAAAATCGAATCAACAGTCAATACTCAACTATCATTCAGTTTTTCGACTGACAGTTAACAGTCAACAGTCAACAGTCAACTATAATTCCGGTGCAACCGGAATTGATATCATTCGATAAAAATCCCAGCAACTTTGTCTCCATTCATAGTCATGTGTGCCACAAATTCATCTCCACCATCTTCAAAACTCAGCTTCCACAAATAAATCGGACAATTACCTTGTTTTATCTCACCAAAATAATTAATTGAGTATCCCTTTTGCAGGCGGGAAGCAAGCTGCTCGCTAACATCGTCAAACATTTTTTGTGTAATGCTCGCTTTGTAGCCTGCATCACCGACTGTAGTAAAAAGCTCGTAATTCTTCGATGCAGTGGAATCCAAGATAACCTGCAAACAATCGATGACGTTTTGAGAGGGGGCTGTCGGGTTCATGAAGATGTCGTACTTTTAGGGTTCTATCAAAATGTCTAACAAATGGCGCTGTGAATAGCTTCTACGCCTGTCTAATATCAAATCCGGTAGCATCGCAATTATTTATCAGTAGGGGGCGCGGCCGCAGAAATTTTTAAATCCACAGATTAGACTATTTACACTCACGCACCGCCCCAAGGATTGAATAATATCTATGCAACTTTACCATTTATAGCAGTTTTCAATCAAATTAAATAAATACAGCTTTAGACACGGCAGTGCCGTGTCCTACCCGATATCTGTACTTCACTCTACTGAAAACCGCTATATTGCCTTAGCCACAATAGTCCGGTGTCGGACTGTATTGCAAGTTATTGTCGGCTGTGCAAAACCAGAATCAACTAAAGCTTGCTCGATATCCAACCCAAAATACTGATCCAAATAAGGCTCCGTACTCTTGAGCAAAGTCAAAATATAAGGAGGCATTTTGGCATAAACTTCCGACTGAGGATTCATATCCATAATTGTCAAATGTCCGCCAACACGCAGCAAACGCCTCGCTTCCCGGAATATTTCTCTAGTAGCTTTCTGTGGCAATTCGTGACAAACTAAACAAATAGAAACTAAATCAAAAGCAGCCGCAGGCAAACCAGTAGATTCAGCAGCAGTGTGAACCCAAGTCGGAGATTTTTGATGTAAAGATTCAGATTCTCGCTGTTGGGAACGGTATTTAGCAACTGCTAAAAAATAAGGCGACAACTCTACCCCAGTCATCTTCGCTTCCGGGTAAACCTCCCCAAGGGCAAAGGTACTCATTCCCACACTGCATCCCAAATCTACAATATCCTGCGGTGAAGAAGCAATTTGAGATTTGATGATTTCGTGATAGCTGGCGCGGAGTTTAGCATCGCCTTCTGCACCTGCTTCCGGCCAAATTCCAGCGTGAACTGCACGGGCGGCAACTTCAACTTCTGTGGCAGCTTCCCAACTCATATTACCCTTTTCGTAGGCGTGAAATGAAGTTAGATAATATTTAGGGTAAACCAGATCGGGATTTTGGACGCTGAACAATTCTGCATCCCAATTCCGGGCTAAAAGTGCTTGGGCATCTTGCCGCCAATGCACGCCGATTCTTTCGGCTCTTTTAATCATCATTTCCCGCGCTTGGTGCTTGGCTAAATCGGCCAAAGGTTTGATGGAGAGTACGCCGTTTACTAAGCGCGATGCTAATCCTGGAGTTGTGTTAACAGCAGCAGTCATATTTTATTTGTTTCTATTTGGCGATAGTTATTTTACCACGGCACTGGATTCATAGTTCATTTTCGTGCTTTGACTGAAGCTTTAACTTCTTCCCAAGTCAGCACATTTTCAGGATTTGCTTCAGAATCATTAATTCGGCGATCGAGTTCCTGCTTTTGAAACTCTGTAAGGTCGGGGTGAACCTGTTCGGCCGCTATACTTTCCAAGATTGCTTGTACAAGACGAATCCGATCTTGAATGCTGAGGGCGACGATCTGATTTAAAGTGGCTGTGAAATCCATAAATTTTAGTTAAGCGTCATGGAGGTAATGAATTAGTACATCTCAAATATAGCGGACAGGGTTTTGTCCAACAAACTGAACATTGCAATTGACAATACGCCCGTCTAAAAACTTTACAACAAGCCTATTATCCTCTTTTCTATAGCTGGCGCTTCGGTCAAATATACCTTCAATCATCTGTGATCCGACAAAGTTTATAACTTGAACATGAGTAATTCTCTGAACCCTGTCTTCTGCAATAACCCAAGCCCCAGACTCTGACTTGGCAAGCAGATCTAGCAAATTATCATCTGTTCGGACTTGAAGTGTAAGTTTTGCCATGATGACTGTCATATGTAAGTTCGCTGCTTGGGAATTATTATAACTCAAAACTATTAACCGCTGGCATCCGTCAGAATTTAGACTTTTCTGGAATCCCTTTGCCCGAAGTTGGAGTATTTGATAGAACATTTTTAAATCAGGCTATTCAGGAGTTTGCTGTGAGTAAATCTATTGCGGAACTGGTTGACAATTTGCCGTCTGGTGGCGTGACTGTGATGATGTTAAAATCTCTCGATTTTGTGGTTCCGGGGGAGTGGAATAATCTAACGGGTTTTGATAATACTATTCAAGCGGTTACAGGGGAAACAAAGCGCAAATTAGTTGGGAAAATTCGCGATCGCGCGATCGAGCTTTACGCTAACCCCAACGAGCCATATCAAGGCGTAGTCAGGCTTTACCAGTTAGCAGACAGCGCCGACAGTGCGTTAGGTGCAACGGCTATGGCGAATAAAATCGGCGAAAACATCGGCTTTCTTTCCTTTCTGAACCGCCTCACTCCCAAAGCTGACACAACTCAAACGATCGACTTGTGCGTCAAAGTGGCGATCGAGCTAATTGCCTACTGCAAACTTAACAACATTTCCCTTAACAATGTGGGAAGCTTTGGTAATTATTTATCTCATTACAAAGGCGAATCTCTGATGCGGATGGCTGCTTTAGTGTGTGCTGACGGTTTAATTCCCCTTGGCCCGGACTTCATTCGAGTAGCCCAAAATACCATAGGCGGATTGAATCCTTCAACCTTGCAGCAAAACTCAACATTCCAAAATATCAGCAACCTAATTCCCGGCGCTAATAATGCAGCAAAATTTGGATTCGTGACAACAACTTTCGCCTCAGCCCAAGGTTGGATGAACAATTTAGTACAGTCTCGCGGCTTAACTCCCGCCATAGTTTTAGGCCATCTCAAGCAATACATTGATGTTACTGATGACAAATTGGATTATGTGGCGGCGTTTTTAGACATGACTACCAATTATTACGAGCATACGGGAATTCAAACGGTTGCTCGCCGATTGATCGATCGAGCTTATGCTGAAATAGCCTCTGGCAGATCCTAGGAAAGTCCTTCCCAGCGGAGGGAACAGAGCGAGGCAGAGCCTCGGGATATGCGTTCCCAGGCAGAGCCTGGGGATGAGGGAAAAAACTTCGCAATGTGAGTTAAAATAAGCAGATTATGTTTAGCAAACCTCTTTTAATCGCATTGTGAAAAACAAATCGCTTCCTTCATCCGTAACAGTCAAGCTAGGCAAATTTGTCTGGACATCAATGTGGCAATTAATGATGTCAAAACTAGCGCCGCCCGATCGCACGGGAGCATACATTCGCCCCAGCAGCAGTTTCCGCAACTTTGTCAGCACTGCACCAGACAACCCTCACGGGCCCGCTGCGGGACGGTATCGCCTCTTCGTGGGTACGGGATGCCCTTGGGCGCACCGCACTCTGGTGACGAGGGCGCTCAAAGGGCTGGAAGATGCGATATCCGTGTCTATTGTCTATCCCTCTGAAGGGGGAATGTGGGTGATGGAGTCGGAGACTTTTGGCTGCAACACGATGCCGGAACTTTACCAGTTGGCTTTACCGGGCTATCAGGGGCGGTGTACGGTGCCGGTGCTGTGGGATGACTCGAAAAAGACGATCGTCAATAACGAGAGTTCGGAAATTATTGTGATGCTAAACTCGGAGTTTAACGAGTTTGCTAGCAATCCTCAAATGGATCTTTATCCTCTGGATTTGCGATCGCAAATTGACGAGTGGAATGAGAAGATTTACCAATCGGTGAATAACGGCGTTTATCGCTGCGGTTTCGCGCAATCTCAAGCTGCTTATGACTCGGCTTGCAGTGAATTGTTTGCTGTTTTAGACGAGATCGATCGATCGCTCTTGAGGAGTCGTTACCTTTGTGGCGATCGGGTGACATTAGCAGACGTGCGGCTTTTTACTACTCTATTCCGTTTTGATGCCGTTTACTACAGCTTATTCAAATGCAATGTGCGCCGCATTCAAGATTACGAGCATTTGGGAGCTTATCTGCGCGATTTGTACCAGTTACCGGGAGTTGCGGGCACTTGCGATTTGGAGGCTGTGAAGCGCGATTATTACGGCAATTTGTTCCCGCTCAATCCCGGCTGCATTATCCCCGCTGGGCCCGATCCGAGGAGTTTGCTCAAAGCTCACGATCGGGCAGGGCTCAGAAACCGGGTTTCTTAACAAAATCGGGCGTGAAGATGCCAGAATAATCGCAGAAACCCGGTTGCTTGGATGGTCGCGTGGGGAGCCAAAAACCTCATTTAGCTCGTTCCCAGGCTCTGCCTGGTAACGCATATCCAGAGGCTCCGCCTCGCCCTAACCCACCCACAAACCCTCAATTTCCGTAGTTCCCAGGCTCTGCCTGGTAACGCATATCCAGAGGCTCCGCCTCGCCCTAACCCACCCACAAACCCTCAATAGCCCCAATGGGAAGAAGTAGATACAAAGTAATATATTCCGACAACCAACCGCACTTTGTCACCTCTACAATTATCAACTGGATTCCTGTATTCTGTCAAGCAGAAATAGCACAAATAGTCTTAGATTCCTTAAGTTTTATGCAACGGGAGAAGCGTTTAGCTTTACACGGTTACGTGCTGATGGAAAATCACTTGCACTTAATCGTAACTTCTTCTGAAGTGTCAACGCAAATGAGAAATTTTAAATCATTTACAGCTCGCTCCATAATTGACTTGCTTGAAAAAAATCAAGTTACCAACATCCTCGATCAACTCGCATTCTATAAAAAGCTACACAAAAAAGACCAAAAATATCAGCTATGGCAAGAAGGGTTCCACCCGCAAGCTATTTTGGATGAGGCAATGCTGTTGCAAAAATTGGAGTATATCCACAATAATCCTGTTAGGCGCGGCTATGTTGACGATCCGGCTTGTTGGAGATATTCTAGTTATCGAAATTATATGGGTCAGGATGGATTGTTGCCAGTTGATTTGATTGATTTTTGAGTCGGATGATTTGTTTGAAGGAGCGAGGCAAAGCCTGTGGAAATGCGTTACCAGGCTCTTCCTGGTAAGGAGGGAAGGGGAAAAAGAAGGGAAAAGAGCGAGGCAGAGCCTCGGGAAATGCGTTACCAGGCAGAGCCTGTTAACGAGGAGAGCAATACCAAATCTCGCATCTAAGCATCTAATCTTCAAGCTTACTTGGGAATGAGGAAATAGTCTCGCTAAATGTCCTGACTGTTATTTGCCGGCCTAAATCCTGAGCTAGTAAATCGATACCGTCAATAACTTTATTTGGCTCTGCGATACTCAAAACCTCATAGCATTTTTCCCTATAATCGGGACGATCTTGGAAATACTGAATCGCTCGATCGAGCGGTTCCATAACTTGATAAGCTGCTTCCGCTTTGTCGATCGCCTCTTGGGGAATCGGAGTCGCTAACCTTTGAATAGCCAAGTCGATTAAATCTCTAGAATTTACCCGATCGACAGCCGGGCGATCGGCATTTGCCAACAACTTTTCTGCTATACAATCAATTTGATTCAAACAAGGAACAGGCGACCTATTTGGATAATTTGGTTCGCCAAACTCAATTCGCCCTTCACAAACCATCTCGAATTTAATAGTAGTCCCGTCAACAATAACAGGAAATCTTATCCCATACTGGTTGGCTTGAATATCGTTCGGGAGAACAATGCGTGAAGCTAAGCTATCCCCAAGGGAATCGCGACTAGCAAAAATCGCATCATAGCCTCCTTCGGCAACTTTTCGGCGCAGGAGACGGTAGCCATCATCCATCGAACACATAAAGTCAATATCCTGGCTCAACCGATATTCTCCGTGTTCCATACTTACCAGGGTTCTCCCGCCAAAATACGCCCGACATTCCTGTAGAAATTCGACATTCAAGTGGCTGAGTACAGTTAATATCTTTTGATGAATTTCGCGTTTCAACATTGCTTGAGAACTTACCCAATTTTCTGGATGTTTTGGCGAAAAACTGCTTCCCTGTTCCGCTATTAACCAAGACTGATAGTGTTGGCTGATTTGTTGAACAAAAGCCATTTCCTCAAAGCTAGGTGTTCCCAAAACTCCCCAATAATGCCAGCCAGATTCGTAGCGGCATAGCATTTCCTTGAAACTCAATTTTTTTACATCAGCAATTTGCCAGCAGATAGCTTGAAGGAATGGGAGTTCGGCGGGAATTGTCAACCCGGTTGCTATTTCTTGATGGTTCATCTGCTTTCGGGGAAAGCGAGGCAGAGCCTCTGGATATGCGTTACCAGGCAGAGCCTGGTAACGAGGATTTTTGTTGGAGTCCGCGCAGGCGGACTTTGTTTGTTTAGCCCCGAATTCTATTCGGCGGGTTCTATTCCGTAGGCTCCTAACTTCCCGATAAAATATCTTCTAGTGCTAATTTCAGCGTCGGATATTGATATTGAAAACCACTAGCTAAAGTTTGTTTAGGCAACACTTTCTGCCCTTCCAAAACAAGTTTTGCCCCGTCTCCCAAAAGCATTTCTAAAGCAAAACCTGGCACCGGCAACCAAGAAGGCCGCTTTAAAACTTCCCCTAAAGTTTGACACAATTCATTCATCCGCACCGGATTCGGTGCTGTCGCATTCAAAACGCCTTCAACTTGCGAATTTTGCAAAGCGTACAAAATTAAATCAACCACATCCTCGCGATGAACCCAAGAAAACCACTGTTTCCCACTACCCAGCGGCCCGCCTGCAAATAGTTTAAAAGGTGGCAGCATTTTTGCCAACGCGCCTCCCATTCCCAAAACTATCCCCAGCCGCAAAATTGCTAGCCGCGTTCCCGCATTTTTTGCAGGTTGGGCGGCTGCTTCCCAGTCTTTGCACACTGTTGCTAAAAAATCGTTTCCCGCGAGGCTCGTTTCGTCAAACTCAGCGGTTTCGCTGGTTCCGTAATAGCCGATCGCCGATGCGCTAACAAACACCGATGGTCTAGGATTAGCATTGACGATCGCCTCGACCAATTTTGCCGTCGTCAGTCTGCGACTGTCCAGAATTGCTTGCTGGCGCGCCTCCGTCCACCTTTCCTCCGCAATCGGAATCCCTGCTAAATTGACAACAGCGTCGCAGCCCGCGATCGACTTTTGCCAATCACCAGACTCCGCAGGAGTGTAGGCGACAACTTCCAAATTCGGATAAGCTGAAGCCGGAAAAACTCGGCCAGCCTTCGCCGCATCCCTGCTCAAAACCACCATTTGATGTCCCGCAGCTTGCAGCTTCTCCACCAGCCGGCTACCTACAAATCCCGTTGCTCCCGCGATCGCTACTTTCATCTTTTACCAATAATGCACAGTTCTAGCAGTTTAGACGATCGTCCAAACTTGTTTTGAATTATACAAAAATAAACAGCAGCCTCGATCGCCTCCCCACAAGCTTTCTGTATTTTGATTAAACTGATATGGGACGCGAGGAACACAAACCATGCCTGCAAAAAAATCAAAGCTTCTAATTGCTGCCTCCATCGCCGCAGCAGGTAGCGCTGCGGTCTACTTTTACTTCCAGGGTTTGAGCCAACAAGTATCTAACCCTCAAGACAGCGCCAAAGTTGTACCCGACGAAGCAATGATGGCCGCGTTCATATCCCCCAACCCCCAAGCTTTGGCCGTGTTGCAGCGATTTGGCACGCCTGGGGCTCAAAAGTTGGTCGGGATGGGTTTGAAGACCTTTCAAGAACAAAGCTTGGCAGGCACTCAAATCGACTTTGACAGGGACTTAAAGCCTTGGCTGGGGGGGGCGATGGTCGCTTTGTTGCCCCCTGATGCTGCGGCAAAAACCGAGCCTCCTAAGCTGCTGGTTGTAGTCAGCGTCAAGAATAAAATTAGCGCTTGGAATTTTGCCAATAAATTAAAATCTCAGCCCGGTGCAACAACTAAAGAAACCGAGTATAAAGGAGTTAAAATTTCTGAGATTGCAGAGCCAACCGGCAAGCGCTACAGTGTGGCTTTGCTGAACGACCAATTAGTGATGGCTCCTTTGAGAAAGCCTGTGGAATTGGCGATCGATACTTTTAAAGGAGAACCCTCCCTCGCCACGCAGCAGAGCACAACTAAGTTTTTTGCAGAGAGTGCTGGTGTCAAGAATCCGATCGCAACTGTTTATATTGCTGACTATCCGGCGGCACTTGAGCAATTGAAAGCTAATTTGCCCGCAGATATCCAGTTGCCTTGGACAGTGTTTTCACAGTTCAAACAAGTTAAGTCTTTGGTTGCGGGAATTGGAGCAGATAGTGAGGGATTGAGGGTAAAAACTATTGCTCAGTTAGACTCTAAATTCGTGCAGCCAAATCCACAATTCGCATCGAAATTGTTGCCCAGATTTCCGGATGAAACTATTGCTTTAGTCGGCGGCAAGGGAATCGATAAAATTTGGTCGCAAGCAACCGCTGAGGCAAAAGATAGCCCGGAAGTTGACAGGGGAGTTCAGCAGGTGAGGAATAGTTTTAAGCGGTTGGATCTGGATGCGGATCGTGATGTTTTTGGTTGGATGAACGGGGAATTTGCGATCGGGGCGATCGGTTCCAATCAAGGGATTTTGTCTCAGTTGGGGATGGGGGCGGCGATGATTTTTGAAACCAGCGATCGCCCTGCTGCAGAAGCAACCCTGAAAAAACTCGATGCGATCGCCAAAAGCAATCCTACAGTCAGCGTCGCCCCCAGACAAGTTCAAGGCAAAGAAGTTACGGAGTGGCAAATACCCCAGCAAGGCACTTTATTCGGGCACGGTTGGCTGAATGAAAATTCTGTGTTTGTAGCTTTCGGTGGGCCTTTAGTTGATGTGATTACTTCGACGCCACCGCAACCCTTAAGCAGCAGTCCGAGTTTTCAGGCGATCGCTACTTCTTTACCGCGGGCCAACCAAGGTTACTTTTACATAGATATGGAAAAAACCATGTCTTGGGCTAACCAATATTTGCTCGCAGTACAGCCAAATTTAGTTTCGCCGCCCGCTGCTGAATTGCTAAATTCTCTCCGAGGAGTTAGCGTAGCCACAGCTTCTAAACAACCGACAACTGCTGAGTTAGAGATGCTTTTTGCGTTCAAATCTAACAATTAGGGAATTTGTAATCGCTAATTTGTAATCAGTAATTCTTCCTTAATTCTTTCTATCCGTTAAATCCCGTACACCGCTTTGTTGTCGGACTTTTTTCTGACCAAAAAAAGATGCTGCCCTCCACAGAGGGCAGCTACTCAAATAAAGCATCTTAAAGTCTCTCAAAACTTCAGAATTAACCTTCAGACATTCCGGATTTATTCGGCAATTGCAAGTCATCAGGATCTACGTAGTGACAAACTGCTTTGTCCATGCAAATCAAGGCCCAGCCGGATTTATCGATGCTCATCAACTTGTAAGAAGCTGGCTGAATAAAGAAACCTTTGTGGTTGCGGGTTGCTGGTTTGATGTTAACGTGGCTGTCAGTGCTCATGTTTGTACAACTCCTAGTATTATGGTAGAAAAATCTGAAAACCGCTGAGCGGGTTTGTGAATCGTCTAAGTTTTCAAATACTAGCACTGACTTTCTGAGTTTTCCATAAAGTTATTTATTGATTTATTACGATATCGTAATAAACCGCAAAATCGATTTCCTCGATCCCCGCCCAAAAATCGACTTGTTTGCCTGGTTACGGCTCCAGAAGCCACTGTTTAACGCGGGCGAGACTCTTCCAGTCGGGTTTTCTCTTTAATCCTTCTTCAAAATTTTTTTTAACTTCGTCGAGCAACTCTTCGGAAGCCATCACTAATTGCTGAGCCACTTCTACGTGGGGGCGCACTCCTTTATCTTTGAGATCCAGGATCGCTACTGCTAGGTTGATGCGAGCTTGGGGGTCGTGAGGGTTCAATTTAACGGCTGTTTTCGCTGCCTTTTGAGCCGGTGCAGGTTTATTTTCCAACAGGTAGAGCCACGCAAGGCTAGCCCAGGCATTGCCATTTTTGGGAGCTTTTTCGCACACTTCTTTAAACACGGGGATCAGATTAGCCGGGGCTTCGCCAGCTTGGTAGCGATCGAAACCGTCTTTAAACAATTCTTCAGGGGTCATTCGATTTTAGATTTTAGATTTGGGATGTTGCACGGAAAAGGGCATGGGGCAGTTAACAACTTCCTGCCCCATGCCCTCTTTTCCGATTTATGTAGAAAAAGAACTGCCACAACCGCAAGTTTGAGTTGCGTTGGGGTTCGTAAACTGAAAGCCGCCCCCGATCATAGCATCGCTGAAGTCGAGAACCAAACCGTAGAGATAAAGAATGCTCTTGCGATCGCAAACTACCTGAAAACCGTCGTAGTCGAACACTTCATCGTCGGATTTCACGGTGCTGGGATCTGCGAAATCCATCACGTAGGACATTCCAGAGCAGCCGCCCTGGCGCACCCCTACCCGCAAGCAGAGGTCTTTACCTTGTTTTTCTCTCAGGGCTAAAACTTGACGGACAGCAGAGTCCGTCATTTGAATGCCGCGCTTTTCAGAAATGGCTTGAGTCATAATTTGCCGAACTCCTGAGACTGTCTAATGCAAAGAGTTTAATCTTATTGCTCCATTGTACAGGCATTCGCCAGAAGGCATTCGGTTAGATGCTGAAGGCAGAATTTTTAGCTTCTAATTTTTAATTCCTGTGGGGCCTCGTTCCCAAGCTCGATGCCCTCTCCCCCTATAGGGTTTATGATTGATAAGCAGCGGTTGACCGGCTACCGGCACCGCAACAATGCTTCACCCAACGGGCTTACTCTATGGCAGCGCTGAATCGCACTACTCTTCGTCGGCTACAAAACTTACCTCAAATTCCCAGCGTGTGGGAGGGCGATCGCCGACCCTTATCTAATGCTGACTCACACCTGATGATAGATGACGATGACGTTCTAGAAGCGGGTGGCGAGTGCATTCTCTGGGTCGATGGCTCCGAGGGAGTCGTGAGGGCTATGGACATGGTAGGCCCAGATGCCGGCCCAGAGGCGATCGTCCGGGCCCTGCTACGGGCAATGGAACATCCCCAAAGTCCGGCTCCCGCAGGTCGGCCCCAAAAAATAGTAGTCAAAAACCGAGAAATTCAATTTTATCTGCGGGGCGTACTTCAAGATTTAAGTATTTCCATTGACTACGTGCCGGAATTGCCCTTAATTGACGAAATATTTCGCGGCATGGAAGAGGTCGCGATCAACAGGCCTCCTGAGTTGCCCCCTCAGTATGCTGAAGTTTTAATGGAAAAAGCTGCTCAAATTTGGCAAGATGCTCCGTGGCGGACTTTGAGGGAGCACCAAATTATATCTATTGAAATCAATCAGTGGGATGTCGCCAGCCTCTACGTGTCCGTATTGGGGCAAGGCAGAATGGATTACGGAGTTTTACTGTACCGCTCTCTAGAATCCTTGAAGCGGTTTCGAGAACGAGTCGTCAATGATGAATCTTTTGAAGATTTAGAACAGGCTTTTTTAGGGCAAGACTGTTTGTTTCTCACCTTTGAAAGTGCTGGAGATATTGATGAGGACGACGAAGAAGAAATTGATTTAGCCGATTTGCCTCCATCGGAAATTGAACCAAATTTTGGCAACCTGCATCCTTTAGAAGGATTGCGATCGATTCTGTACGAAGAAGAAGCCCTGACGATGTTAGTTGCTCTGGAAGCATTTCACCGCTTTTTCCGCAACGGCCGCCGGAAATTGGGATCGGACACTTTTCCCAGTCTTAGCAGCCGCTACCGCATCCCAGTTCCGCAGCCTGACGGAGAAATTCAACAGGTATCCGTTAAAGTTTCAACGATGCCGGATGTGTCAGACGAATTATTACAGATGCTCGGTGATGATGACGGTGATGACGATGATGATGATGAATTTGAAATGCCACTGCTGCGGGACGATTTGGTGCCGCAAAATTCATTTTTGAGTCTCGGCGCCGTACCTTGGGAAACGGTAGAGTTCCTGCGCGAAAGTGTCCAGTTTCACCAAGGTGCAGAAATGGATATTAATACCGCCGGAGATGGTTTGCCGGTGGTGATGATCCAAACTTCTCATCCGAAGGCAAAAACTATGATTCAGGATTTGAAAGAAGCTGGAGGGGTCAAGGCAATTGGTTTTAATCCGGGTGAAAATCCTTTTCAGGATGAGCAATACGACTTGGGTATTTTGCAAACTAAAAATGGGGATATGTATTTGTTTGGGGAGTTTAATGAAGACGATCCGGTGCATCAGGAAGCTCGCAAGAAGTGGGATCGCCGCTGTAAATCAACGAACGGTTGGTGCGGTTTGATTATTGCTAAAGGGTTGATGGGTGCTTCTCGCGGTCAGCCTCAGTTTAAGGATATGGTGGCTTTGCTTGAGGTGCGCTGGGTGTCTGCTAAAGAGTTGGGAATTGGGCCGCTTCAGTTGATGCCGATGTTTTGAAGGAAGAAGGAAGAAGGAAGAAGGAAGAAGGAAGAAAGAATATGTAAAAGTAATTTGTAAGGTGCGCCCGAGCGCACCATTGTTTTTAAATTATTAAGGAGAATGTTTATGTCAAATTCTACTCAAAAGCGAGAAGTGTTAGTCGCCCTTGATGCTGAATTCGCGGAGAAAATAGACCAACTTACTGATGATTGGACGGAGGCGATCGAACAAGCTCTCCGTCTCTGGTACGCTAAGCAAATAGAAGATAAGTTGCGGAAGTTTTATCAAAGTCGCAGCCCAGAAGATATTGAGGAGGAAAAAGAGTGGTTTAATTTTGTAGAAGAACAGATAGAAGAAACATGGAACAGCGATGGACTCTAACTCAACAGCAAAAACTTATCCCCGCCAAGGTGAGATTTATCTTTCAAGGGCTTTACGTCAGTTAGGAGATACAAAAAAAAGACCTGTTGTTGTGGTTTCTCCCGATATCCGCAACGAGTTTACCGATTCTGTAATTGTTGTTCCTTTCACAAGTAACCTTGCCGGAGTAGAAAATCCTACTCGTGTCTTGATTCCTGCGGGTGAGGGAGGATTGCAAGCTGATTCTCTAGCTGTATGTGAAAACGTTTCTGCTTTGCGGCAGACATTCCTAGAACAAGGCCCTTACGGTCAACTTAGTGCCGATGTCCTAGCAAGAATTCAGAGGGCTATACAAGTGTCGATCGGCATTTATGAACTTTGAATGTTTCGGAAATTCTAAATTTTGTTACAATTTGTAAAAATACTGTAAAGGATAGGTAAAATGCGGGTTGCGATCGCAGGTGCGGGACTGGCTGGAATGACCACAGCAGTCGATTTAGTGGATGCCGGCCACGAAGTAGAAATTTTTGAATCCCGCCCCTTTGTCGGCGGCAAAGTCGGAAGTTGGGTAGATCCCGACGGCAATCACGTTGAAATGGGTTTGCACGTCTTCTTCGGCTGCTATTATAACTTATTTGCGCTGATGAAAAAAGTGGGAGCTTTTGACGATTTGCTCCTCAAAGAACACGTCCACACTTTTATTAATCGAGGCGGCGAAACAGGTTCTTTAGATTTCCGCTTTCCCGTGGGTGCTCCTTTGCACGGTTTGAAGGCGTTTTTCACGACATCTCAGCTATCCGTACAAGACAAAATTCAAAATGCGATCGCCCTGGGAACTAGCCCGATCGTCCGAGGTTTGATAGACTTTGACGGGGCAATGAAAACTATCCGCGATTTGGATAAAGTTAGCTTTGCTGAATGGTTCCGCAGTCAAGGTGGCAACCAAAACTCGCTCAAAAGAATGTGGAATCCGATCGCCTACGCACTGGGTTTTATCGACACTGAAAATATTTCTGCCCGGTGTATGTTGACAATCTTTCAATTTTTTGCATCAAAAACCGAAGCCTCTGTCATGCGGATGCTGGCTGGTTCTCCCAACGAATATTTGCACAAACCAATTGTGGAATATTTGGAAAGCAAAGGAACGAAAATCCACACGCGGCGCAGAGTCCGAGAAATTCAGTTTGAAGAAGGTGAAGAAACCCGCGTAACAGGCTTGGTAGTAGCTAACGGCGATACAGAAGAAAATATTACCGCAGACGCTTACGTTTTCGCCTGCGACGTGCCAGGAATTCAGAAAATATTGCCCCCAGCTTGGCGGAAATGGTCGGAATTTGACAACATTTACAAATTGGATGCTGTGCCGGTCGCTACAGTACAATTGCGGTTCGACGGTTGGGTAACGGAACTGGAAGACGAAGCCAAGCGCAAACAGTTGAGCCACGCTGTAGGAATCGATAATTTGCTATATTCAGCAGATGCAGATTTTTCTTGTTTTGCAGATTTGGCCCTAACAAGTCCCAAAGATTATTATCAAGAAGGACAAGGTTCGCTGCTGCAGTTGGTGCTGACACCGGGAGATCCGTTTATTAAACAAAGCAATGAGGCGATCGCCCAACACGTACTTAAGCAAGTTCAGGATTTATTCCCGTCTGCGCGGGAATTAAACATGACTTGGTACAGTGTAGTTAAGCTCGCTCAATCTTTGTATCGCGAAGCACCGGGAATGGATGTTTTCCGCCCTGCTCAAAAAACTCCGATCGCCAATTTCTTTCTAGCAGGAAGTTACACTCAGCAAGACTACATTGATAGCATGGAAGGAGCGACACTTTCCGGCCATCAAGCCGCTAAGGCAATTCTCGAAGCTTACAGTCATTAATCATTAGTCCTCTCTCGTTTTCTCTCGTTCCCAGGCTATGCCTGGGAATGCCTATCAGGTGGCTCCGCTTCCAGTATTTAGACAGAAAACGCGAGGCAGAGCCTCTAGAAATGCGTTACCAGGCAGAGCCTGGGAAGCAGAAATCTAAAATCTAAAATCTAAAATCTAAAATCGCATGACTGATTGGTTAGAACACAGCGTCCAAGTAGAAGTAGCAATTCCCATCGAATTAGCGTGGCAACTCTGGTCAGACTTAGAGCAAATGCCGCGCTGGATGAAGTGGATCGAATCAGTTCGCATTCTCGAAGACAACCCGGAATTATCGCGCTGGAAACTCGCCACTGGCGGGTTAGAATTTAGCTGGCTTTCTCGGATTCTCAAAGTAGTGCCGAATCAGATAATTCAGTGGGAATCGGTAGACGGTTTGCCAAATCGGGGTGCTATAAGATTTTACGATCGCAAAAACAGCAGCATTGTCAAACTGACGGTAGCTTATGGAGTTCCCGGCTGGCTGGCAAAATTGATGGACAATTCATTTCTAGCGCGAGTAGTTGAATCGACTCTTATGGCTGACTTGGAAAGGTTTAAAGAGTATGCTCTGGAAGTGAAAGCGACATCTTAAATTATGAGGACTAAAGTCATGACTACTAACCAGTTTGTAGTAAGGACTTCAGTCCTTTAATTTCTAATTTAGAACTTAGGCACCCGAACAAAGAAAGCGGGTTTTTGAACCGAGATTGAAAGTTTGAAGCAAATATTTTGGTTAAAAACGCGGTTTCTGGTCGCCCGTGCGTCCAGGACTATAATTGTAACGCGAGAGTCGATCGTCCTTTGGCATCAGTATCATAGAGATGTGCTGCTGATTCCTTCTCGGTTCAGTTATGAGTTACTGCCTAAACCCCGCTTGTCACAACCCGCAAAATGCCGATCGTACCCAATTCTGCCTGAATTGCGGCTCCAAACTGTTGCTGAGAGAGCGTTACCGCGCCATCAAACCCCTCGGGCGCGGCGGTTTTGGTCGCACTTTTTTAGCAGTAGACGAAGACAAACCCTCAAAACCGCGCTGTGCAATTAAACAGTTTTTCCCGCTATCTCAAGGTACCAGCAGCAGCGAAAAAGCAGCAGAATTATTCAACCGAGAAGCGGTGCGGCTGGACGAATTGGGGAAACACCCGCAAATTCCCGAACTGCTGGCGCACTTTCAGCAGGAACGCTATCAGTATTTGGTACAGGAATTTATAGAAGGTCAGAATTTACAGGAAGAGTTGGCGCGGACTGGGCCTTTCAGCGAAAGTCAGATTCTCAGTCTGCTGAAGGATTTATTGCCAGTATTGCAGTTCGTGCACGATCGCAGTGTAATTCACCGAGATATTAAACCGCCCAACATTATCCGGCGCCGCATTTCTAAAACTCCCATCATTTATACTTACCCAGCATTAACCGGGGAATTAGTTTTAGTTGATTTTGGCGCTGCAAAAGTTGTGGAGGGTTTGAGAGAAACCGGTACAGTCATCGGTTCTCCCGAATTTGTGGCGCC
Source organism: Microcoleus sp. B3-D2 (assembly GCF_036705345.1). NCBI lineage: Bacteria > Bacillati > Cyanobacteriota > Cyanophyceae > Oscillatoriales > Microcoleaceae > Microcoleus > Microcoleus sp. B3-D2. Next base: position 1,659 of record NZ_JAUBUG010000078.1, on the reverse strand, counting down.
CGAACAAATTAGAGGTCAAGCGGTTTATGCCAGCGATTTGTACAGTTTGGGAGTAACTTGCATTTATTTGCTAACTCAAATATCTCCTTTTGATTTGTTTGATATTAATCAAGATGTTTGGGTTTGGCGAGACTTTTTGAAGGTTCCAATGGATCCGAAATTAAGTCGCATCCTCGACAAAATGATCGAATCGAGTCTCAGTCGGCGCTACAAATCTGTAGCTGAGGTATTGAAAGATTTGCAGCCGCAGCAGTCGGCGGGGGCGGGCACGGGGGCACCGCCCCTACCAGCGCCTAAAATTTCCGTGCCGCAGAGGACGCCGGTGGTGCAGAATGCAGTGCCGCCAACGCTTGCAGGCACAATCATACCTGTGCCGCCGATGCAGCGGGTTGTACCCGCAGGCGCGCCTACTTGGAGGTGTGTTCATACTCTGGTAGGGCATTCTAATGCTGTCACGTCGGTAGTTTTCAGTCCTGATGGCGCGATTTTAGCTAGCGGCAGTGAGGACAAAACGATTGAGATGTGGAAGTTGGACGCGGGTAAGCGGTGGTACACTCTCACGGGTCATTCTGACTGGGTGACTTGTGTAGCGTTTAGTCCTGATGGCGCGAGTTTGGCTAGTGGCGGCCGGGACAAAATGATTCATATTTGGGATTTGAATAAGGGTAAGTGGTGGTACGCTTTGGCTGGTCATTCTGACAGGGTTTCTGCTGTGGCGTTTAGTCGGGACGGTCAGGTTTTGGCTAGCGGCAGTCGGGACAAAACTGTGCAGTTGTGGAATTTGAATAAGGGAAGGCGGATGTCGGCTTTGACTGGTCACGCTGGCGGGGTGGAGGCGGTGGCTTTTAGTGCTGGCGGGGAGTTTTTGGCTAGCGGCAGCCGGGACAAGACTGTGCAGTTGTGGGATTGGCAAAAGGGTCGATCGATTTGTACTTTAGCAGAGCACGGGGATTGGGTGCGGGCGATCGTTTTTGCGACCCCCCCCAGCCCCCCCTTACCAAGGGGGGGAGTAGGAGAGGGATTGACTTCCTCTGTCTCCCCTGCCGGTCAGACCCCCCCCAGCCCCCCCTTGGTAAGGGGGGGAGTAGGAGAAGGATTGATTTTGGCGACGGGGAGTCGGGATGGTACGGCGAAGCTGTGGCGGGTGGATGCACAAGGGCGAGGGACGCTGTGGCGGAGTATGAGGGACAATTCTGGGGATGTTTTGTGTCTGGCGTTGAGTCCCGAGGGTCGGGTTTTGGCGACGGGGAGTCGGGATGGCACGATTTATTTGTGGGATGCGGGTACGGGGGGTTTGCTGGAAATTCTGACGGGCCACAGGGGGGAGGTTTTGTCGGTGGCGTTTAGTCCTGATGGGGGGAGTTTGGCTAGCGGTGCGGGCGATCGAACTGTGAAGATTTGGCGGGGGATTGGGCATTAGGGGCGAGGTCAAGAGTGCCTGCTTAAAAATCTTATATTTATGCTTGACAGGCGATCGAGTGTTCTGCTACATTAGGAATTCGTGAGGACGCATAGCTCAGTTGGTTAGAGCACTACGTTGACATCGTAGGGGTCACTGGTTCGAGTCCAGTTGTGTCCATAGTTAGGGCTTGCTGAATAAGTTAAGAAAAATCACGATAGCAATTGAGGAATGATTCAAGTTCAGCGACACATAATTTT
>NZ_JAUBUG010000077.1:0-33236 GCF_036705345.1 Microcoleus sp. B3-D2 | reverse complement strand
TGCACTTTATTCTCGCTCGCGCGCTCGAAACCTTTCGCGACGCAATATGCACTCGATTATTCAGCAAGCCCTAAATAGTTCCTAAACTCCCGTTTTTGGGCTTGATGACCAAATATCTCGTCAAATCTTTGACACCATTTATCAAAGCAGGGGGGCATCGCGGCGGGGATCGTCTCTTTCATTGCTCATTCTTTAACGTTATATGCTTGCTCTTCAAGCATTAGAACTTATTTAGCTCGTATTTTTTGTTTAAGTCCCGATAAGTATCTCTTGCCATCAATTCCACCCTGCAATTTCAAACCTTTTCCTGAACATTCTCGCCCAACAAGCCGCCTGGCCGAAAAGCCAAAATCACCACCAAAACCCCAAACACCCAAGCATTAGTCCAGCGGCTCGACAAATACTGATCGCTCAAAGACGAAAGCAACCCAATCAAAACCCCTCCTAACATCGCCCCGACAATATTGCCAATTCCCCCCAAAACCGCCGCCGTAAAAGCCCTCAAACCCGCCGTAAACCCCATCGTAAAAACAATAGTATTGTTGTACAGACCAACCAGAATCCCAGCCGAACCCGCCAAAGCTCCCCCAATCAAAAAAGTCAGAGCAATAATCTGATCCACATTAATGCCCATAATTTTAGCGGCATCGCGGCTTTGAGCAGTTGCCCGCATCGCCTTTCCCAGACGAGTGTACTGCACAAACACATGAAGCAAAACCATCAATACAACCGCCACCACCAACACAATTAAATCTTTCGTAGTAAATACAATACTCGTTTGAATTCCCAAAGCTTTGAAAATATCAACTCGCGGTAACAAATCGGGAAAACTTTTCGGTGCAGCAGAATTAGAACCCATCACCGGAATAAAAGCTTTCAATCCTCCCCAAAACAGACCCATATTTTGGAAAATAAAAGAAACTCCAATCGCTGAAATTAAAGGAGCCAAACGGGGAGCATTTCGCAAGGGCCGATAAGCGTACTTTTCCACAACAATATTCAGCCCCGCACAAAACACCGAACATACAATTAAAGCGACTAACATTACCGGTATAGCAATACCTAAAGGTGCGCCATCTTGCATCCCAAAAGCCCCGAACACGGTTAGGGAAGCAAAAGCCCCCAACATATATAAATCGCCGTGAGCAAAATTGATTAACTCAATAATGCCATAAACCATCGTGTAACCCAAAGCAATAATTGCAATTAGCGCGCCGTTGACAAGACCCACTAATAATTGTTGGATAAAAACTTCAGGACTGCTGACTATTTGTCCAACAATTTTTGGCAAATCAAATCCTGCGATCGGGCCTAATAGCAAAACTATATAAACTACACCTAGATATAAGAGAATACTTTTCCAGTTCTTCATGTTTTTGAGTAATTGGGAATTGGTAATTGGGAATTAGGAAGGCGAAATAGGGAAGGGAAAATTGGAAAATTGGAATTGGGAAATTAAAAAAATTGAATTATTTTTCTCCCTTCTTGCCTCTTCCTTCTTCCTTCTTCCTTCTTCCTTCTTCCCTCTGATTAATTATTCGGTCTTGAGCGCATTCACGAACTCCCACTTGCCACCTTTAACAACATTTCCTGACATTGTAGTCAAGCTCGTGTCGCCGTTGGTGTCAAAACTCCAAGTGCCGAGTACCCCGTTAAAATCTTTAGTTGCCAAGACAGCTTCGCGGATAGCAGCGCGGTCATTTTTGCAAACTTTATTAATTGCGCCGATCGCCACTTTAGCAGCTTCATAGGCGTATGCTGCATAAGCTTCGGGTTCAGCATTATATTTTGCCTTGTAACTTTCGTACCATTTCGCACCCACACCAGTCAATTCTTGAGGAGGCAAGCCGCCAAAAGTAGCATAAACTCCTTGGGCATCTTTGCCTGCCGCGTCAATTAAAGCTTGATCTTTAATGCCGTCGGGCCCCATGAACTTAACTGCCTCAGGCGTCATTCCGACATTTCTCATGTCTTTAATTATTTGTCCGGTATTGCTCTGAGTAGTGCCACCGAAGTAAATCATGTCGGGATTTAAAGCTTTGATCTTATTCATTAACGCCTTGTAGTCGCTAGCTCTAATATCAATTCCCTCTCTTCCGAGGACTTGAATTCCCAACTTTTTAGAAGTTGCTTCAAAAACATCAGCGATGCCTTTGCCGTAGAGTTCTTGGTCGTCGAGAATGTAGACTTTTTGCACGCCTAAAGATTTCGCCCAGTTGGCAGCTACAGCCCCTTGAAGGTCGTCAGCGGGGACAACGCGGGTGAAATTACGAGTGCCTGCGGGATAATAAACGTTGGGTTCTTTGGCTTCGCCTTTTCCTGGTTTAGTCAGTCCCGGATAAGTGTTTGCCGGACTGATCATGACGATGTTAGCTTGGTTGAGCACGGGAATGGAAAGTTTGGCGGCACCGGAGTTATAGTGACCGATGACGGCAACTACCGAACTGTCAGCGACGGCTTTGTTGGAGTTCGACGTTACTTGGGCCGGGTCCCATTTGCCGGCGGCGGCGGTGGCGTCATCGTAAACTTCGTATTGGATTTGGATTTTGCCGTCGCAAGCTTTCGAGTCGGTTTCGGCGAGTGCTTGTTGGATGCCGTTGACCATTGTTTGAGATTGACCCAAGGCGCTGCCTGTCATCGGCAGCATGGAGACAATTTTGACAGTATTAGGGTCTCCGGGGCTGCTGACTGCGACGGGAGTGGCTGCAGGACTGGTTCCGGGGCTGGCTCCGGGTGTGGTGGCGGTTGGTGCTGGAGGATTTTGACAGCTAGCGCACAGAGAGGCTATTCCGGCGGCAAAAAGTAATTTCCGCAATCCTGCGGCGCCGAGATTCTGTGTTGACTTGATTTTTGGGGGTGTGGCACTTTGGCCCCCTGAGTTCTGGGAAAAGTTCATAGGTCGGTTCGTTTGTTGGTTGCGTTTTAGCATATTTCCACTCTCTAAGTCAGTAAGTCAAGAGTTAGCACAGATTTTCAAGTTTTACGTGAACTCTTAAAGATACACCGCTGCCACAAGCTTCTTCTCTCGTTCCCGCGATCTTCCTGGGAACTTCCTGGGAAGGCGTACCAGACCAGGAAACGAGGCAGAGCCTCGGTCAATGGGTTTCAAGGAGCTTCCGGGGAACCAGTTAAAACCTGTTCAACCAGTTAAAAACTAAAAAAGAAAGGAAAATACAGATTTCCTTTCCCTTTCTCAACCCTCCAGCGTCAAATCAGCTTGATTGCGAGATTAAAGACGAATCGCTTTTTTCTTTTGAGCGAGCAACACTAAAATCTTCATAATTAATCATTACTCTAGCTCCTTTAACGGTTCAAACACCAACAGTGAATCGATCGCCCGTAGAGCCTCCGACATTCGCAGCTCGTGCGTTCCTCCCACAGTAATATACCGCTTTCCTTTCTGCTGAAGAACCTCAACAAACCACTGGTGCATAATCATCCGTAAATGTTCGCTTTCTCGCGTTCCATCCTGAACAAACCCGAAATCCGGCTGAGTCAAAATATACAAATCGCAGCGGCGACTGTCTGCAATTTGCTGGAGTGTCGGGTGTTCCGAACCAAGGTAACGTTTGTGCCAAATACAAGTAGCTAAAGAATCTGTATCGCAAATAACGACTTGGTTAGCGCGAGTAGCAATATCGTCTTCTATAGCAGCTTGTTTCTTGGCAATTTCTACAAATTCATAGCTGTCCCAAATTTCAGGATCGGGCGAATATTGCCTGCCTTCCCAGTAACACCTGCCGTATTCGGGAACCCAAACAGTTTGGTAGTGCTGTGCGAGCGATCGTGCCAGGGTAGTCGTCCCGCTCGATTCTACACCCAGCACGCAGACTCGTTTGGCAAAGTAGGCTTTGGCTGGGGGAGTCAACATTTGCCAGTGTTCGGTTAGGTGCGATCGCAATTGCGTTCCAGAAATCGGGAATTTGAGTCGTTCGCGATCGACTGCACAGTGTTGAACTCCCATCAGTTTTGCCCAAGGTTCGCCGTAATCTTCTGAAGTAAAAGCGATATCGGGTTTTCGCCCGGAAAGCACCTCAAGAGTCCTCTGAGCCCAAGGTTCGGGAGATTCCGGTAAATCGTCGAGCACTTCGATAACTTCTGCGTCGGGATGCAAAAACCGAATCCAGTCGGCTCTAACGGTTCCTGCAACTGCTTGATTTGTTTTGTAACAGGCGAGAACGATTAAATGGTCAACCTTCTTTTTAGCTTCTCGAATTAAGTAGTCGTGTCCTTTATGGAAGGGGTAAAATTTGCCTACAGTAACACCGAGTATCATAAAGATTGCTGCTGTTTTAACTTTTGTTCTGAGTAAATACGCTGAAAATTTTGTAGTCCGTGAATTGCCATAAACAAAAAAATCGCGTACAAAATACTCGTCAAATATAGCCCCCGCGAGGCATACAAGGGAACGTAAATCGTGTCTGCAACAATCCACAAATACCAGCTTTCGAGATAGCGTTCCATCAGGTACAACTGGGCGATCGCGCTTAAGATGGTTGTCAGGGCGTCCCAAAAGGGTGCTGCTCCGCCCAAAGATATTAATACTGTTCGCAAGCCAAATACGCCAACTGCAACTAAGACTGCGGTGAGGAGGAGCCAGCGTTGAGAAATTCGACATACAGGTTTTTCAGTGCTGTTTTCGCCGCCCTGCAGCCAAATATAAATTGCTTGCAAGCTCGTGATTAAATAGAAGGATTGAAGCGCTACTTCGCCGTAAAGTTTAACTTGATAAAACACCGCACCGTAGGCGATAACTCCGATTAAGCCGATCCACCAGCCTACGGGATTGTTTTTAGCAAGCAGCCAAACGCTCCAAGCAGAAGCGATCGCGGCTATCGCTTCGATTAAGTCGAGTTGGATAGGGACAAACCGCTGCACTGAAAGCAGGAGCACGAAGATGCTTGCTGCGGAGCCGATTAAGTTCGGCAGGTTCGCTTTTTTCATGGCAATCCCTATCTCGGCTGGCTATATGGACTGCGAAATCAAATCCGCATCCTTCTTTTCTTTTGAGCGATCGACACTAAAATCTTCATAGTACGATCGCTCAGTATTCACATCCCACAAGTCGTGCTTTTCGCCGAGAATATTTCTCACAGCCAGCATCCCCGTCAGCATGGAATGGTCTTGGTTGTTGTATCGGTGCATACCGTTTCGCCCGATCGTCTGCAAATTCTCAATTCCCTTCACAAAACCTTCAAGTACCTGCAAGTGTCCTCGATATTCGCCATCATAAACTGGATAAGCTTTGGGTTGCCGTATGACAACTCCATCTTCAACCTCGGCAGTTGTTGCTAAACCCAAACCAACCAACTCGCGAGTTGCTAATTCGATAAGTTGCGCGTCCGACATTTCCCAAACCTCGTCGCCTACGCTACAGAAATATTCCATTCCCAAACAACTTTTGCTGGGGTCGGGAACTAAAGCGGAGCTCCAATTCTTAAAGTTTTGAATTCGTCCCACTTTGACTTCGGGGGAGTGAATGTAAATCCAGTTGTCAGGAAACAAATCCTTGCGATTGACAATCAGTGATACAATCAAAAAATCTCGATATTTGAGCGATCGCGCGGCGTGCAATACCTCTTCTGGTGGCTGCGGTTTCAGTCTTGCTACCAGTGCCGATATCGGCATACTCGTAATGAAATTATCCGCAGAATATTGAATTAATTCTCCGTTTTGCTCCGCAGTAATACTTTTAATCTTATTACCTTCACGCTCAAAGCTAATTACTTTAGTATCCAGATAAACTTTGCCGTCTTTATTCTCCACAGCTTCCGCGAACTTTTCCCACATCATCCCCGGCCCCAAAGCCGGATAATCAAACTCTTTTATTAATGTTTTAGTGTCGTTGCTGCCAAACAAAGCATTAATAATTGCTGTCGTCAGCGACAATCCTTTAATCCGCTGCGCCGCCCAATCTGCTTGGATTTCGGAACAAGGAATGCCCCAAACTTTTTCAGTGTAAGTCTTAAAAAATGTTTTATACAAGCGTTCGCCAAAACGATTGATCACCCACTGTTCAAAAGTTTTTTCTTCCGTCAGCGGCCAAATTCTCACTTTCAGATAACTCAAAATAATCAGCGCACTCTCAATTATGCCCAAATTAAAGAGAGTATTGAACGCACTTATCGGATAGTTAAAAAATTTACCTCGATAAAAAATTCGCGACAATCGTGGCACTTTAATAAACTCATTTCCCAGTACCTCTTGCCACAACTGCTGCACGGCTTCAACTTTAGTATAAAAGCGGTGGCCGCCAATGTCGAAACGATAGCCTTTGTAGGTTTCGGTGCGAGCTATTCCCCCAACTTTATCACCTTTTTCTAGTACAACAGGGATAATGCCTTGCTTGACGAGCTCGTAGGCAGCAGTCAAGCCCGCAGGGCCTGCACCGACGATCGCAACAGGATAATGTTTCACTCAGCCTACCTCCAGCTTTTTTATCGAAACCATACAGTTATTTATAACTTGTCAAAGGGATAGATGCACCCGTGAATACCCTGAGAAACTCTCGATCGACCTGATGTTTAAGGACAATTTGCCTTGATTTATTGAGCCGATACTGGCAAGCTAACTTTGCCAGTCACAGGCTTTTTTTGGTATAAGTAGCGACCAGTGCCGATCGCGAATGCCAGTCCGCTGTAAAAGTAGAAAAGCCAGTGCCAAGGAATAGTTTTCAGGGCAAATAGGATACCGTGTTTACGGTGAAAAAATCGGTAAAGCGGTGCATTAATTGCTACCAGTGGTATCGCCAGCAAACCAGCCAGTAGCAGAAAGCTCAGCGACCAGCAGGTTCCCAAAATTGCCAGCAGGACTGCATAAGTTAAAATCACGCTGATGCGGTTTGAAACTTGCAAGTTGAGGTCGTTATTCAATTTGCGATCGCGCCAAATCAGTTCTGTCCAAGGCAGCGCTCGGTAGAAAAAGTCCGCTTTCACCATGCCCATCGGTTTCCACTGCTTTAAATGTTTCACCTGCAAGGTTTTGCACAGCCGAATGTTATAACCTGCTTGTTTCAAACGGTAGCCGAACTCAATATCTTCGATCGAAGCTTGGCGGTAACTCTCATTAAAGCCACCCATTTGCAAAAAAATTTCCCGGCGAATCACTCCGCAAGCGCCCCAAAAAGTCGAAGCTTCTTCGTTACCTGTTTGGTGCACGTAGTGGTGCAGCAAGTTCCTGTACTGCGATAGAAAATCAGGATCTCCAGGATCATCGTCATAAGAGCCAATGAAAGCAGCTAAGTAGGGATTATTTTTGAACACCGATATCGCATAGCCCACAGCTTCTGGACAAACAGCTACATCAGCATCCACAAAAAATAGAATATCTCCCTTTGCAGCTTGGGCGCCCAAATTCCTTGCCCGCGCTGGCCCTCCGCATTCGGGAATCCTGATGACTTTGGCGCCGAATTCCTTGGCCAGACGCCAGGAACCGTCGCTTTCGCCATCTGCTACTACAATAATCTCCATCGGCCTGGGCACAGCTTGAGCCAGTTTTGACAAACAGGTGCGGAAGTAAGCGCCCCCGTTGTGGACTGGGATAATAACGGATACAGTGGGGTCGGCGGTAGAAATCATTACCTAAATTTTTTAAATTGCAGGGGCTAAAATTTGCTGGAATTTTATTGGTGCTACTTTACAAAGGGTAAAATCAGCTCTACTTTTTTATTTATAACTCGATTTCTGTTTGTCTTCAACTAGATTTTTGGCTGGTATTTTTGATTTGATTTTCCCCATTCTTACCTCTATTTTACGCCATATCTTGCTGAGACTGACCTGATGTAGACAACAGCTTTACAAAATCTTTAAATATATCATTGTTTGTGTAAAGTTGGGAAAAAGCCCCAGCAGCATTGTGGTGCGGCTGTGTTGCAATGCACAAGACTTTGATTTTATAAGTAGGAGTACCGTATAAAATCAAACATCGTTTATACGGACACCCCGGAACTGTCAGCACTTGCGCGGTAAACTTTCTTTTACAGACCTCATCCGTGAGTGACTCCTGCACCAAGTCTCGATCGCGACTGCGGACTCAATGCACATTTTATGACTTTTAGCAATATATTTTAAATATACCTCTTAAAATTTCCGACACTGTACGATCGAGCTTTGGTAATTTGCTAACATACCCTTAGCCAGCTCCCTGTGAACCAAAACTTTTAGCTAAACCCTTTTTTACATTACATGAATAGCTCACAAGACACGTTAAATCTGCCATTAGTTTCAGTCATCATACCAGCTTTCAACGCTGAAAATTTTATTGCTAAAACCTTAGAGTCTGTCTTATCTCAAACTTATCAAAACATAGAAGTTTTAGTAGTTGATGACGGCTCTACAGATACAACAGCCAAAATCGTCAAATCTTTTGCTCAAAAAGATAGCCGAGTCAGCTTATTCCACCAATCAAATGCCGGCGTCGCCGTCGCCCGCAACCTAGCAATTGAAAAATCAAAAGGCGAATATATTGCTCCCATCGATGCCGACGACATTTGGTATCCGCAAAACCTAGAAAAACAAGTTAACTGCCTGAATTCCTCAGCACCATCTGTCGGAGTTGTCTATTCTTGGTCAGTTGATATAAATGAAAAAGACTTGCTCACAGGTGGATTTTATAACTCCACCATCGAAGGAGAAGTTTACACATCATTAATTTATAAATATTTTATAGGCAATGCCAGTTCATCTCTAATCCGCCGCGTTTGTTTTGCAAAAGTCGGCGGTTACAACGGCAAACTTAAACTAGAAAACGCTCAAGGCTGCGAAGACTGGGAACTTCACCTTCGCATAGCCGAACATTATCAATTTAAAGTCGTGCCAGAATACTTAGTTGGCTATCGGCAGATTGCCAGCAGTATGTCTAGCAACTATGCAGCAATGGCAAAATCTCACTCTTTAATTATGGCAGATGTCCGGCAGCAACATCCCGAAATTCCCAGCAGCATTTATCGCTGGTCTAGCAGCAATTTTTACATTTACTTAGCTGTTAAAAGTAACCGCAGCGGCAATCACCAGAGTACATTATCTTGGCTTTATAGAGCTTTCAAAGAAGATTTATCAATGGCACTTTTGCGACACAATTTGTATCTGCTCTTTATAGAAAGTATATTAAAAATAATAGTTACACCGCCACCTGCATCAGGGTTAGAGTTAAAACCAGCATCTGAATCGACTGAAGGAACGACACTTGCTAGGATTGAGACGCGGACGAAGGTTCACAAAATGTTACCCTCGCAAGTATATGAAAGAATGCGATTCCACAGTTTAGGAAATCTAAAATCTAAATAAACCCAATATGGAAAAACCCGGTTTTTTGAATAAACCGGGTTTTTGAGGAAGCTAGAGGGCGTTTAATTCCGCCTAGTTGGTCGATCGAGAATCAGGAAAGAGGGTTAAATAAAAAAATCTAAATTTTCCATTCTTCCTTCTTACTTCTTCCTTCTTCCTTCTTCCTTCTACTTAATCTCTCTAAGCATGAGAAGCTGTAGGAGTTTGAGCTTGCGGCTGCTGGCCGTCTGGCGCCAGGGATTCCCCTTCAATAAACGAGCGCAACATCCAAGCCATTTGCTCGTGCTGTTCCATCAAACCAGTCAAAAAGTCTGCGGTTCCGTCATCCTTAAACTCTTCGCCGCACTGTTCGACGTGTTGGCGGAGATTGCGAATAATCAGTTCGTGATCGTCAACTAAACGCGACACCATCTCGGTCGCTAAAGGCAAATCGCCGATATGTTCTTTAATCGAGCCATACTTCAGAAAACCCTCAGCAGTACCAATTGGATAGCCACCTAAAGTTCTCACCCGTTCGGCCATAGCATCGATATTTACTGTTAACGCCTGATAGTGTTCTTCCCACAACTGGTGGAGCGATCGAAACTGCGGGCCCACTACATCCCAGTGATACTTTTTCGTTTTGATTAACAGCAGATAAGCATCTGCTAGGTCGTGATTCAATAGTTCGATAACGCCTGCACGTTGCTCGTCAGATAGACCTATGTTTAACTTACGCATTGAAAATTGTTCCCTCAACTCTAACTTTACATTTATTAGAACAAATTTCGCCAGCCACTTACATCAACCCAGAGGACGATCGAAGACGATCGAACTTTAGTAAAATATCGGCATTTCAGGTTCAAGTAATCGCAATATAGATACCCTTAGATAGATGCAATGAAACTTATTGTTCCGGATCGCCTTTGCTTGGTGAACACAGCGATTGGGCCGCCGGTGATTTCCCGCTCAATCCCGCTAGAGAAAAAGGCTGGACTCTGATAGCCCGTACAAATCAAGGAATTTCTGCGGAAGTTAAGCCACATCCCAGCGGAGGTTAACCAACATCCCACACACTTAATTGTACGGGCTGCTTTAAACGAGGCATAAGGGATTGGCAATTAAATATAACCCTGTTATCCTACAATGTTAGGAAACTGATTTTCGGACATGAGCGGTTCTGATCAGTGTGATTGGGATGCTAGAAATGATATAGCAATCCTAAATCAGTTGTAAAAATATGTAGGGGTAGTGCCTTTCTTTGCCTACCCCAGCCTGCATCGGGGCAACCACGGGGGGTTTGCCCCTACAAGAATTACACAAATCATTTAGGATTGCTATATTTAGTCAAATCGTTAGATAGACGTTCAAGGATGCTGCCAAGAAACAGACGGGGAATCGCCATCGAGACTTTATGGCAAAAGTGGCTGAATATTACTTCAATGGTTCAGCTCCGAAAGTATAAATATTTCTAGGATGGAATCCTTGATAGTGTTCAAATCGGCTTACATGAACACAAATAATCTTGGGTTTGTTAAATAGCGATAAACCGAATCAAGAAGATGTATATCATGACCTGTGATGAAGCCCGTAATCGCCGAGCATCCGTGCTCAACCCTCGATACTAAATTGAGCCAAGCAAAAGTTTGTTCAACCAAGGCTCTTTTTTTCAGTAAAACAAAGTCTTGGATGTTGCGATCGTAAAACCACCTGAATCATCCATCCCAAGCTATCCATCACTGATTTGAGAAACCGTTCGCCACTGTCACCTCGATCGACTCTACCAAATACAGCCACGCAACCCTTTGTCCCATCTACTAGACCACCGGGAGAAGCTGTGTGTTCGCTTCACCTTCAGGAACACTTGCGCTGCTGTGACCACCACAGCACTAAGTCGCAGGTATCAACAGCAGTGTAGCGTTGTCGGCCCGCATGAAGGCTTTGTCAAACCCGACACTCTGATGAAGCATCGTTGCAGTGACAACTGTTTAAACCTAGTTTTTGGCGGATGGCGCCTCCAAGACAGATAAAAAAAAAGCAGTCCTCTGTGTTTGCGCGAAGGAGGAGATAGAGGGCATTGCAGTTTGTCCTATCTGGGGAATACGGGGTAAAGTAGCGGTAGGAAAGATTTATCCATACTTTTACTAACTGTGCTACTTTCATTGTTAGCTGTAAACCATCATGCGGGAAATCTGCCAGAGCGTGGAAACCATATTTCAACTGCTGTTAGACGAACTCAAAAAGTCCACTCGCGCGTCTGAGCAAAACTGCCAAGATGTAGCAGGGCGACTCGCAGCAGAAGTCAACAGGATATGCACTGAAAGCCAGCGGATTCAAGCCTCCGGAGATATAGAAGGTTCAGCCCAGAGCCTCGCTCAGCACCGCTTGCAACAATGCCTGCATTATTACAATTTAGGCTCCGGACCCGGACGAGTAGAATTGCACAGTACCCTCAGCGCGATCGTCTATCGCTACATCACCCCTCCGCAGGTGCAGTCTAGCTATCAGGCGCGAGTAGAACTGATCAAAGATTTTTTGCAAGGATTTTATCTCGAAGCTTTAAAGGCATTCCGGCGCGAAACCCAACTACCACCTACCTACAGTCCCCGCTCTCGCTTAGAACTAGCAGAGTACATGGCCTTTGTAGAGCGCTTCGGCAAGCGGCGCATTCCTTTACCTCGGAACCGCAGCCAGCAACTAATTATTTTACGGGCCCAAACCTTTTCCCAGCAGCAGCCCAAAGAAACCTCCGTAGATATGGAACAAGCCGCCGACGGAGGGGCTTCTGATTCCGACCAAACTTGGAACGACACCTCGGTGCACTCGGTGCGAGAAGCGATGGCCGGTCAGGGTTCGGCGGCAATTCGTCCGTTAGGGGACGAGTCAGAATCTCTGCGACAAAACGTGGTTGACGAATTAGTGGCTTACTTGAAAGAGCGCAATCAACAAGACTGCGCCGATTACTTCGTGCTGCGCTTGCAAGACTTGCCGACTAATGAAATAGAGTCGCTTCTGGGCATAACTCCCCGCCAAAGAGACTATTTGCAGCAGCGCTTCAAGTACCATTTGCTCAGGTTCGCCATGTCGCACCGCTGGGAACTGGTTCACCAGTGGCTGGAAGCAGACTTAGACCGCAATTTGGGTTTGCTGCCTTCTCAGTGGCAGGCGTTTGGCGAGCAAATTGGTCCAGAGGGACAGCGTTTGCTAAAGTTGAAACAACAAGGTCTGTCAGAGTCAGCGATCGCGCAAAGCCTCGGCAGCACGGTAGCCCAGGTACAGAAACGGTGGTTTAAATTGCTGGAACTTGCCTGGGAATTGCGAAATCGTTCAGATTCCGGAGAAGGGGCATCTAGTGATGAATAACGAAACGAACAGGGATGCAGAGGCTTTCGATCGCCATTTTTTAGACTGGATATTGCAGGCGCCGATGGCGAATGCCTCTAACGAAGATGAGGAAAACCTCAATCAGTCCCCTGGCTCAGAAGAGTGGGGCGACACAGAAGAGAATTCCGGGGTGGAATACTGGGAATGGGACGAACCAGACCCGCTGGACTATCAAGTGGGGGCGCAGAGGAATGCACCCGCACAACCGCAGACAATTGGAGAAATACCGACCGTGCAAGACCGTTTTCAGACCTTGTTAAAACAAAGGCTTAGAGCCGAAATTGAATCCAACCCGCCGCTGTTCCCCTGGGAAACAGAATTCAAAAGCTACGACCACGATTACCCAGACGATGTAGCCCCGCAATGGGTTCCCCCCCTGCACCTCTGGACTCCCCAACTACAAAATATCAGGTGGGGCCGCCTGCCAATTCCGATCGCCCAAGGAGTTTTTGCTCAACTGCTAGAACCTTGTCAGGAACTGGTAATGTCGTCGCTGCGGGAAGGCGCGAAATTAGTTCGCGCTGTAGATGGCTTGTTTCCGGGCCATTCTCATGAACTCAACGAATTAGCTGGTTTAGTGCTCCGAGGTTCTTTGCGGGGACTTCTAGATTTAGAAGATTTCCCGACTTACGAAGCAGCGAGTACCGATCAACAAATGGTGCTGTCGCTGTTGGCCGCCAGGGAAATCATTGAGTCTCTAACTTTGGATTGTCCTGTGAATCAGCCGCCGGTTTCGCGGGAGTGGCTGACTGGTTTGGGTTCGCTGACTCTGGAGGCTCAATACCTGTCGAACCGCAACAGAGAACAGCCAATGCCGTGTTTAAGAGTTGAGTGCCAATTTCCAGGGGCAGGAAGTTTGGAACTCAAGGGAGGAGATGCTGAAGCAACTGCACATCGTCCGAATTCCGGGCATTTAAGTGTGGAGTTGTTTGACCCACAACCGAACAAAACTTATGCTCTAGAAGTTCGATTCCAAAACTTCGAGACCAGACCTTTGATGTTTGCTATTCGTCCAATTTTAACCGGACAAGATAGCAACTAGAAAGGTCTAATTAGAGTAAATAATTTAGGTTTTTACTCGCTGGTTTGACCTCACACAAAAACAAATGCAATTCCTCGACTACTGTCGTGGAAAGCCAAAAATTTTAGATCTTAGTTCAAGCCGCCAGATTGAGCGGTGGAGTTAATCTAAAATCTAAAATCTCCAATCTACAATCTACTGCTAGTTGACTTGGATGGGTGCACATGACAACTGATAACCTGCGAAATATACCTGTTTTGGGTAAGCTGTGGGAGCAGATTGAGGCCATGCCTCCGCCGGTGATTGAGGATTCTTTACTGCTGCGAATCCTAGTTCAGTTGTTGGTAATTGTGGGAATTGTAGCTACTGACGTTGCTGCTGAAGAAGCCCAGAACCTGTGGGCTGTGCCTGTTAGTATTGTGGGAGCAACTTGGAGTTGGTATCGCCGCCGCGATCGCAATGTAGCTGCTAAGTTCTGCATAGCTATTGGAATGCTGGTGGCGCTGTTCGCTTTTTTTAGCCGCTTGGTGGGAGAATTGAATGATACGCGGTTAGTTTTGGCGCAACTGTTAATCCAACTTCAAGTGCTGCACAGTTTCGATTTGCCCCGCCGCAAGGATTTGGGCTATTCGATGGTAATCGGGCTAATTTTGTTAGGGGTAGCAGCGACTCTCAGCCAAACCTTGACTTTTGGGCCGCTGCTGTTGCTGTTTTTGGCTTTAGCGCTTCCGACTTTGGTGTTGGATTATCGATCGCGCTTGGGGTTCTCAAAGGTAGAAGATAGAAAGCATTCGGTAGAAGGTAAAGAGAAAAAAAATAACTGGTCGCTATTTGCTGCTACTTTATCCCCAAAGTATTTTGGTTGGCTGCTGTTGATAACTGTCGGGTTGGGGCTGACTATTTTTGCGTTTTTGCCGCGCCTCCCTGGCTATCAGTTGCGGACTTTTCCGGTGAGTGCTCCTATTCAATATCAGGGAGAGTTTGACTCGCGCAGCATTCTGAATCCAGGGTATGTCAGAGGGGGAAATGAAAAAGGAACTGGCGGAGGAAGGGGGAGAAACCCAGACAAAGGGCCAGGAGAGGTGGACTCTACTTTTTATTACGGTTTCAACCAGCGCATTAATCAAAATTTGCGGGGGGAAATGAAACCTCAAGTGGTGATGCGGGTGCGATCGCAGGCTGCGGGTTTTTGGCGGGTGTTGGGATTCGACAAATACACCGGTCAGGGTTGGGAAATTTCTCGCAACGAACAAGCTCAAAAGCTGACTCGACCTCGCTGGTCTTATCAATTTTATCTGAATCCGTTTCCCAATGCGCCTCGGACTCAAGAGGTGATTCAAAGTTATACTATTGTTGCTCCAATGCCGAATTTGATTCCGGCTTTAAACAAGCCGAGGGAACTTTATTTTCCGAGTCCAGAGGCGGCGATTGATGCGGAGGGGGGTTTGCGAGCGCCTGCGGAATTGGGAGAGGGTGTGACTTATACAGTTATTTCTAATGTACCTTTTCGCGATCGCTCTTTGTTGGGGAAAACTGGTACTAATTACCCGAAAAATATTCGCAACTTCTATTTGGATGTGCCGCCGAAAATTGCCCAGAAGGTGCGAGAAAAAACTGAAGAAATCTTGGCTGCACGAACTAGAGTATCCCAGTCGGACAGACCGATCGATTCTCCCTACGAAAAAGCTTTGTATTTGGCTCAATATTTAAAGCAAAATCCGAATTACAAAATAGAAAAAGCTTTGCCTTACTTAGAAGAAGGTGAAGATTTAGTCCAGGCTTTTCTGTTTGGCTACAAAAACACCCAGGACGGCAAAAAAGTTACAGGTGGATATCCCGACCACTTTTCGACGGTACTGACAATTATGCTGAGGTCGGTCGGGATTCCGGCGCGGTTGGTGGGCGGTTTCGATACGGGGGAATTTAACCCGTTTACTGGTTACTATGTTGTGAAAAATACCGATGCTTTTTTGATGACGGAGGTATATTTTCCTAATAATGGCTGGTTTGCTTTTAATCCGATTCCCGGTTATCCGCTGATTCCGGCTTCGGTGGAAGACAACCAGACTTTTAGTGCGCTGCAATCGTTTTGGCAGTGGATCGCGGGTTGGCTACCGACTCCTCTCAGAAGCGGGCTGGATTCAGTTATAGGTTTTGTAATTGGCTGGATCAGTTTGATTGTGGGCTGGTTTCTGGGACAGTTTGCTAAGGGTTGGGTGGGGTTATTTACTGGTTTGATTGCTGCGATCGCCTTTGGCTTTATTGGCTGGTTAATTTGGCAAGTGTGGCGCAAGTGGCTGCACCGCCGCTGGCTGGCGAAGTTGCCGCCCGTGGAGGGGGTTTATCAGGAAATGTTGAAGGATTTGGCGAGTAGGGGTTTTGCCAAGCAGAAAGCTCAAACGCCTTTGGAGTATGCTGAGGCAATGCGCGGCAATCATGCAACTGATGAAGCTGAGGTGATTGATGAAGTTTCGCAAGCTTACGTGCGCTGGAAGTATGGCGGCGAAGCGGGAAATTTGAACCAGTTGCGGCTGTTGGTGGAAAATTTGAGGCGATCGCACTTGAAGAAACTCAAAAAGCGCTGGTTTTAGGCGATCGGGCATCCAATAGACCTCTTGCAAAAATGCTGAGACCCCTCCCCAACCCTCCCCTTAGTAAGGGGAGGGAGCCTAATTTTTCTTGCTTCCCCCCTTAGCAAGGGGGGACTGAGGGGGGTGAGTTTTTGACTTTTGCAAGAGGTCTAATGAACACAGATAGTTCAAGTCATGCCCGAATTCCCACTGTCGATTGCCACATTATTTGTCGGGGAGCATCTCATCTTTGTACAAACACTTCTTCTGGCTCCTGCCTCCGGGTTCTTGGCTCCAAACTCCAATTTCTAACTTGGCTGCCAAAGTGAGAGGCTCCCTTACGTTTCGAGGTACAATCATTAATTGCGTTCTAAAACTGCCTAGCAGAGGGAATCTAGGACGCGCTTTACAAGGCAGCACAAAATGGCACTTAAGAAAAGTGAACTTTACAGTTCGTTATGGAAAGGCTGTGATGAGTTGCGGGGCGGGATGGATGCCTCGCAATACAAGGACTATGTATTGGCGTTATTATTTATTAAATATGTTTCTGACCGCTATGCTGGGGTAGAGGATGCGCTGATTGAAGTCCCAGAGGGGGGAAGCTTTCAGGACATTGTGGCGCTGACAGGGGATAAAGAAATTGGCGACAAAATTAATAAAATTATTGCCAACCTTGCGGCAGCGAATGACTTGAAGGGCATTATTGATGTTGCTGATTTTAATGATGCGGACAAGTTGGGCAAAGGGAAGGAAATGCAGGATCGCCTCTCTAACTTGGTGGCGATTTTTAATAACCCGAACCTGAATTTTAGTAAAAATCGGGCAGATGGGGACGATTTGTTAGGGGATGCTTACGAGTATTTGATGCGGAATTTTGCCACGCAGTCGGGGAAAAGCAAAGGGCAGTTTTATACTCCGGCGGAAGTGTCTCGAATTATTTCTAAAGTAATTGGGGTGAATACGGCCCAAAGTCAGGATCAAACGATTTATGACCCGACTTGTGGCAGTGGTTCTTTGTTGCTG
Organism: Microcoleus sp. B3-D2; assembly: GCF_036705345.1. Classification (NCBI taxonomy): domain Bacteria; kingdom Bacillati; phylum Cyanobacteriota; class Cyanophyceae; order Oscillatoriales; family Microcoleaceae; genus Microcoleus; species Microcoleus sp. B3-D2. The sequence goes on along the minus strand of NZ_JAUBUG010000077.1, from coordinate 15,975 downwards.
AAGGCGGCGGATGAAGCGGAACGCGGGTTAACCATTTATGGGCAGGAAATGGATAACGCAACTCGCGCCTTGGCGAAGATGAATATGATTTTGCATGGGCATCCGACGGCTGAGATTGAACAGGGGAATACATTAGCTTATCCATTGTTTAAAGAAGCAGATGGGAAACTAAAACGCTTTGATTTTGCCGTTGCGAATCCACCTTTTTCTTCAAAAGCTTGGAGTAATGGGTTTAACCCAGTTCAAGATGAATTTAACCGTTTTGCTGAGGGGATTCCTCCGGCGAAAAATGGCGATTATGGTTTTTTGCTGCATCTGTTAAAATCGCTCAAAAGTAACGGAAAAGGGGCGATTATTCTGCCTCACGGGGTTCTATTTCGGGGCAATGCTGAGGCGGAAATCCGCAAGAATTTGATTTGTAAGGGTGTGATTAAAGGGATTATTGGCTTACCGCCTAACTTGTTTTATGGCACGGGAATTCCTGCCTGTATTATTGTGTTGGATCGGGAAAATGCTGAGAATCCTCAAGGCATTTTTATGATTGATGCCAGCAAGGGATTTGTCAAGGATGGCAATAAAAACCGCTTGCGAGATCAGGATCTTCACAAAGTTGTTGATGTGTTTAATCGGCAGTTAGAAGTTCCGAAATATTCCCGCTTGGTGCCTTTGGCGGAAATTGCCGACGCGAAAAATGATTATAATTTGAATATTCCCCGCTATATTGATAGTCAGGAGGAGGAAGATATTCAGGATATTGAGGGGCATCTTTTGGGGGGAATTGCCAAGCGAGATGTTGAAGCGTTGGGTGAGTATTGGCAGGTGTATCCGACGCTGAAACAAAAGCTTTTTGAGATTGCAGATAGACCGGGATATTTAACCTTAAAAATCTCAATTGATGAGGTGAAAGCTTGCATTTTTGATTATCCTGAATTTATTGGTTATGGTCAGGAAATAGAAGCGGCTTTTGAAAGATGGCAAGCTAAACATACGCCTTTATTAAAAGCGATTCAACCGGGACAGCATCCCAAGGAGATTATTTACAATCTTTCGGAAGATTTGCTGCAAGCTTTTACTGGTAAAAGTTTGATTGATAAATATGATGTTTATCAGCACCTCATGACTTATTGGGTGGAAACGATGAAGGATGATGTTTATATTCTGGTAGAAGATGGCTGGAAGGCAGAACTAAAAGAAGTGTTCAATAAAAATGGTAAAGTCACTGATTATATTTGTGAATTGATTCCTAAAGAGTTGATGATTAACCGCTATTTTCAAGCTGAACAGGCGGAGATTGAACAACTGGAAACGAAAAAAGATGATATTGTTCGCCAGCAGGAGGAACTACAGGAAGAACACGGCGGCGAGGAGGGTTTGCTGGAGGAAGTGACTAATGATAGTGGCAAAATTACGAAGGCAAATGTTAATGATCGGATTAAGAAAATTAAAAATGATGCAACTTTTGCGGATGAGTTGAAGGTGTTAAAACTTTATTTAAAATTGATTGAGGAAGAGGCGGAAATTAGTAAACAAATTAAAGTAAATGCTCAGTTTTTAGATAAATATGTGTTAACAAAATACGGAGGTTTAACGCCGGATGAGATTAAAAGCTTGGTGGTTGATGATAAATGGATGCGGACATTGCAGCAGGCGATTAACTCGGAGATGGATCGGATTTCGCAACGGTTAACGCAACGGATTAAGGAGTTAGCAGAACGGTATGAGATGCCTTTGCCAGAGTTGACGAGTCGGGTGGATGAGTTGACGAGTCGGGTAGAGGTTCATTTGAAGAAAATGGGGATGGTCTGGTGATGGAGACACCCCAGGGATATAAACAGACTGAAGTTGGGTTAATTCCTGATGATTGGGAAGTCACCCAACTGCAAGAGTTAATTGATCCAGATCGCAAAATTACTTATGGCATTGTTGTACCAGGTCGCAATATACCTGATGGTGTTCCTATGATTAGGGCACAGGATTATTCGCGGGGATGGGTTGATATAAATGAACTCTATCGGGTTTCGACTGAAATTGACAAATCCTATAAGAGGTCTAAGGTAGTTACTGGCGACATCTTATTGACGATAGTAGGTAGTGTTGGCAATCTTGCTAAAGTACCATCTGCCTTTAATGGTTCAAACATAACTCAGCAAACCGCTCGACTTGCATTTAATAAAAAAATTGCTGACCCCGATTTTTACCAGAATATTTTACGCTCTAGCCTTGGTCAGAAAGAGATATTTAATTACACCAAATCTGGTGTTCAACCTTCCCTGAATCTCTCTGATGTAGATAAGTTTTGTGTTCCTTATCCCCCTCTACCTGAACAAAAAACGATCGCACAAGCTCTAAGTGAGGCCGATGCCGCGATCGCAGAGATCGATCGCCTCATCACCAAAAAGCGCAACATCAAGCAAGGCATAACGCAGCAACTCCTCACAGGCAAAAGACGCCTGGCCGGTTTTAGCGGCGAGTGGGAGGTTAAGAAATTAGGAGATGTTGTAGATTTTTCTAATGGTAAAGCTCACGAAAACAGTATTTCACAAACTGGAAAATTTATAGTAATAAACTCAAAATTTATATCAACTCAAGCCGAAGTTAAGAAATATTCTAACTGTTGTTTTTGTCCTGTTTATACGGGTCAAATTGTTATGGTGATGAGCGATGTACCTAATGGTAGAGCAATTGCAAAGTGCTTTTACATTGACAAGGGAGATAAATATACACTTAATCAACGAATTTGTTCATTAAAAGCAATAACAGTTGATTCACTTTTTCTGTTTTACCTAATAGATAGAAATCCCTACTATCTAGCTTTTGATGATGGAGTAAAGCAAACAAATTTAAGAAAGGAGGATGTCTTAAGTTGCCCATTAAAACTTCCACCTACAATTGAAGAACAAAAAGCGATCGCCCAAGTCCTCAGCGACATGGACACCGAAATCGAAGCCTTAGAGCAAAAACGCAATAAATACAAAGCCATCAAACAGGGAATGATGCAAGAACTTCTAACTGGGAGGACTCGACTGATATGATCCAAATCGGACAACCGGAACGCAAAACCCAAAATCGTGTGGTGCAACTGTTCCAACAGCAGTTAAACTATCACTATCTCGGTAACTGGCAATACCGCGCCAATAATAGCAACATAGAAACCGACATTCTCACCGCCTTTCTGCGCGACAAACAAAACTACAGCGACAGCTTAATTAATAAAGCTTTGTCCGAACTCAAAAAAACCGCAGACGACCAAAATAAAAGCCTCTATGATATTAACAAAGCCGTCTATAGCCTCCTACGCTATGGCGTCCAAATCAAGGAAGAAGTCGGCGAAAATACCCAAACCGTTTGGTTAATTAATTGGGAAAACCCTTTAGAAAACGACTTTGCTATTGCTGAAGAAGTGACAGTCAAAGGCGAAAATAGCAAACGCCCCGATGTAGTGCTATATATTAACGGTATCGCCTTGGGAGTCTTGGAACTCAAACGCAGCACCATTTCCGTTTCCGAAGGCATCCGCCAAAACCTCGATAACCAAACCTCAAGATTTATCAAACCTTTCTTTGCCACCCTGCAATTTGTAATGGCAGGAAATGACACCCAAGGCTTGCACTACGGCACCATCGAAACCCCCGAAAAATATTATCTAACTTGGAAAGAAGAAAACCCAGACTATGACTATCAAACCGATTCTAAAGACAACAAATATTTATCTAGTTTAGAATGCGAAACTGCGAATAACGCCCTTGATAGTAACCTGCTGCGCCTGTGCGAAAAACACCGATTTCTGGAATTAATTCATAACTTTATTGTATTCGATTGCGGCATCAAAAAAGTTTGCCGTCATAACCAATATTTCGGAGTCAAAGCCGCCCAAACCCTCCTGCAACAACGGCAAGGCGGGATTATCTGGCACACCCAAGGCAGCGGCAAAAGTCTAACAATGGTGTGGCTAACAAAATGGATTCGGGAAAATCTCACCGATGCCCGTATTTTAATTATCACCGACCGCGATGAATTAGACAAGCAAATTGAGAATGTTTTTAAAGGAGTTAATGAAGAAATCTCTCGCACCAAAAACGGCGCTGACTTAATCCAACAACTCAATAATACAACTCCGTGGCTGCTTTGTTCTTTAATTCATAAATTCGGCAAAAAAGAGAACAATAAACTCAATGATACAGACTACGAAAACTATATCGCAGACCTCAAGCGCAGCCTTTCCAAAGACTTCACCCCCAAAGGCGATATCTATGTATTTGTAGATGAATGCCACCGCACCCAGTCGGGTAAACTGCACAAAGCAATGAAGGAAATTCTGCCCAATTCTGTCTTTATTGGGTTCACAGGTACGCCGTTACTCGCCAAGGATAAACAGAATAGTATTGAAGTTTTTGGCGATTATATTCATACCTATAAATTTGATGAAGCCGTAGCCGATCAAGTCGTTCTCGATTTACGCTATGAAGCCCGTAATGTCGAGCAGTTTATCACCTCCAAAACTAAAATTGATCGATGGTTTGAAGCCAAAACCAGAGGCTTAACCGAACAAGCCAAAAGCCAACTCAAACAACGCTGGGGAACCTTACAAAAAGTCTTAAGTTCCGCCTCCCGACTAGAGAAAATTGTCAGCGATATTTTATTAGATTTTGAAACAAAAGACCGTTTACAAAGTGGTCGAGGCAATGCCTTACTCGTAGCAGGTAGCATTTACCAAGCTTGTAAATATTATGAATTATTCCAGAAGTGCGGCTTCAAAAAATGCGCGATAATCACTTCTTATGATGGTTCTCTCCAAAGCATTAAAGGCGAAACCACCGACCCCGATGAATCCACCGAAAAGCTACATCAGTATGAGATTTACCAAAAAATGTTAAATGGTAAAAATTCCGAAGTTTTTGAGGAGGAAGTTAAAAAGAAATTTGTGGACGATCCCGCCCAAATGAAACTATTAATTGTCGTTAATAAACTTTTGACGGGTTTTGATGCACCTCCTGCTACCTATCTTTATATTGACCAAACCATGCGAGATCATGGATTATTCCAAGCCATTTGTCGCGTCAACCGACTCGATGGGGATGATAAAGAATATGGTTATATTATAGATTACAAAGATTTGTTTAAACGCTTAGAGAAATCCGTTCGAGACTACACCGCCGAAGCCTTTGAAGATTACGATCCAAAAGATGTGGAGGGTTTATTGAGCGATCGCCTAGAAAAAGGAAAAGAACGGCTACAAACTGCCAGAGAAAGCATTAAAGCCCTCTGTGAACCTGTAGAACCGCCAAAAGATACCCTTGCCTATATCCGTTATTTTTGTAATTCTAATATAGAAGATTCAGACTTCACCAAACTACAGGAACAAAAGCGAATTCTTCTCTACAAACTCACCGCGTCTCTAATTCGAGCTTATGCTAATTTAGCGAATGATATGCTAGAAGCTGGCTATTCCTCGGCTGAAATTGAAACCATCAGGCAGGAAGTTAAATATTATGAACAAATTCGCACCGAGATAAAACTTGCTAGTGGAGATGCGATCGACTTGAAAGCGTATGAACCCGCCATGCGTCACCTAATCGATAGCTACATTGGTGCAGAAGAAAGCGAAGTGCTTTCTACTTTCGATAATATGACGCTAATTCAGTTAATTGTCGATCGCGGTAAGGATGCCATAGAAACTTTACCCAAAGGCATTAAACAAAATCCAGAAGCCATTGCCGAAACCATTGAGAACAACCTACGCAAAGTCATCATCGAACAACACCCCACCAACCCCAAATATTTCAGCACAATGTCGGAACTCTTAGACGAACTGATTCAAGACCGCCAAAACACTGCTCAAGACTATGAAAACTACCTAAATAAAATTGTAACTCTCAGCCGACAAATTACCCAACCTGCAACCTCAACCCAGTACCCTCCATCTCTAGACACTCCCGCCAAACGAGCGTTATACGATAACCTAGAGCAAAATGAGGTGCTGGCATTGGCGATCGATCGTGCAATTCGCCAAACTAAAAAAGATGCTTGGCGCGGCAATAAAATCAAGGAACGTGAAGTTAGAAATGCCATCAAAAAACACCTTGACTCTGCGGAAAAAGTGGATATAATTTTTGATATTGTGAAGAATCAAAGCGATTATTAAGATGCCTCAGATAACCATCAGCGATCTAGTGATTGATATTGACAGAAAAAATATTAAAAACATCCATCTAGGGGTATATCCTCCCGATGGTCGGGTGCGGATGGCTGTCCCTTTAAAAGTAAATGATGAAGCTGTTCGTTTATTTGCCATCTCCAAACTAGCTTGGATCAAAAAACATCAAGCCAATTTTAAAGCACAAGAACGCCAATCAAAAATAGAATTTATATCGGGTGAAACGCATTATTTTCAAGGCCAACGCTATTTACTCAATGTTATTTATCACAAAGGTAGCCCCAAAGTAAAAGTCAGAAACAACACCTATATCGACCTCTACGTCAAGGAAGGAAGCGACGCAACCCAACGCCAAAAAGTAATAATGAATTGGTATCGACAGCAGTTAAAAAAAGACATTCCGCTATTAATCGAAAAGTGGTCAGAAATTATCAATGTTCAGGTGAATGATTGGGGAGTAAAGCAGATGAAAACCAAATGGGGCACTTGTAACATTGAGGCGAAACGCATCTGGTTGAACCTTGAACTCGCAAAGAAAGAGCTTCACTGTCTAGAATATGTCGTCGTCCATGAAATGACGCATCTTTTAGAGCGGCATCATAACGAGCGATTCACCCTGTTAATGAATCGATTCCTTCCTAATTGGCGTATTTATAAAGATGAATTGAACAGATCCCCACTTGGAAGCTATTGAGATTCAACTGGAACTATCGACTTCTTTTAGTTTTCCAGCAACCGCCAAGGAATCACCTCAGCTCAAATAACGACAAGGCTGATTGAATGCAAAAATGCCGCGCTACCCAACCAACCTGCTAGCAACCCGCTGATGAATTTTATCTAACCACACGGGAATCACAGGCTGACCAGATTTTAAAGATGCGATCGCGAAGCGTGCCGGAGGCATATCGCACTCTCCCTATCAAACTCTACCACTTGGAGCGATCGCTATGAATGAATCCCACGACAGCATAAACCGCCCCAGCGAAACCGAGTTCGTAAACCCCCGTTCCTTCTCCCTCAGCCGTTGTAGCGTCATGGCCACCTGTACAGTAACAAATTATGTGTTACTGTACAGTTTTTGCTTTGGGAATACAATTTGCTATGCGGATAAAAGGACTTGAACCTTCACTCCTCTCGGAACCAGAACCTAAATCTGGCGCGTCTGCCAATTCCGCCATATCCGCATTTTGACATTTAAATACTATAGCACACAACACAGCGATCGGTCAATCGATTTTAGATTTTAGATTTTAGATTGAAGGAAGCGACCCACGGATAAATTCCCAGCCTGATGACCCAATTGCTCGATCAATCGATTTTAGATTTTGGATTTTAGATTTTAGATTGAAAAAAGCGACCCACGGATAAATTCCCAGGCTGATGACCCAATTGCTCGATCGCCCAACATCGAGAAACCCGGTCATTTTGGGACACCGGGTTCAATCATGAGTTATCGCCACAGCAATTTTCCGTATTTTTCACTTGTCACTTACTTTTGGCCCAGCGCTTTCCAGGTTGTTTCGTCCACCATGCCGCTAGCCGTCAAACCCTTAAATTTCTGAAAGTTCTTGACAGCCGTAGTAGTGCGAGCGCCAAAAATGCCGTCGATCGGGCCCGGATCGTAACCCTGTATTTCCAAACGCACCTGTAGCGTCTTCACCTTGGAACCGACAGCGCCTTTATTTAAAAGAGTTGGAGGATTGCCGGGAACTGCAGCATTGCTCAGAATAGGAGGATTGCTCTGCACAGCTTCAGGAGCAGAGGCCGGATCTGCTGCTAAAGCTGTCCAAGTTTCTTTGTCCACAATGCCATCTGCGTTCAAACCCTTAGACTGCTGAAAGGAACGAACCGCCGATGTAGTGCGAGAGCCATAGGTACCGTCGATCGTCCCCACCTTGAAACTGTGCACCTGCAACCGTTGCTGTATGGCTGCAACTTCTGGCCCGTCAGCTCCCGCCGAGATAGTTTTTTCCTTTCTCACTGGCTGCTCGCCCGCGTAAAAAGGCTTGTGAAACATATCTCCTTGGGAATTTCCCTCCGGCGATGCTGACGCACCCGGATCGGCGGGAGCGGTAAAGTCTCTGCGGTACTGTTCCTGCACCAAGGGTTCGGAGTCGAAAGCAGCAGTGGCCTTTTTGGTCAAGGCGGGAACGAGCAGAGCCATCAAGCTGAAAATCGTAACAGTAGTCACACGCATAAATTTCATCCTGTTAGTGAGGTTTGACAAGGTTTCGCTGATTTCATGTTTCTAAATCTAATTGTATTACCCGGACTGCTTTCTGAAACATATAGCAAAAGGAAGAAGGAACAAGGCCATTTCACTTGGCGATCGGGTAACAAGAAGTCCGAGGGAAGGGGTAATAGACCGGATTGGTTTGGGCCATTAATAACGTCCTAAGCGTCGGGCGCGGTTGCTATATCTGCTGCTGCTTCTAGAAGTTCGGCAATGGGGACAGCCGCACTCAGGAGTTATATCATTTCCGGTTACACCGGAATGATGTTGACGGTTGACTGTTGACTGTTGACTGTTCACTGTCAACAGTCAACCGTCAACAGTGAACTCGAATTTACTATTCCGATGCTAACGGATTTGATATTACGAGTTGGAAGTTACGAGGTAGAAGTAGGGCGGGTTGGCACTATTCCTCATAAACCCGGTTGATTCCGAGATGTTTTGTTACTAAAGCCAATATTTTTCCTAGAAACCGCCTTTCTTAGCCTCAGTCCTCTTGTACAAAACCTGCTATCATTCACAAATCTTTACGGGCGGGTTGTGTCAAAAGTTGAGCCATGAAAGACCTAGTTTTTCCCTTGAACCAGCCCGTAATATCATTTCCGGTTACACCGGAATGATGTTGACGGTTGACGGTTGACTGTTGACTGTTGACGCCGTGAACAGTCAACAGTGAACCGTCAACAGTCAACTCGAATTTACTATTCCGATGCTAACGGATTTGATATAAAAAGCAAAAATCGTCACTTATCGGTTCGCGTGTTCTGCCAATAAAGCCTTCGCTTTCGGCTTGTAAATCAGATAAAACAGCGATTCTATGTAGCGGAGCATATCTTCGCGTTCTTCCTTGGACGAGTAGTTCCAGAAACCGTAAGTCCGCGCCAGAGTCAGCAGCTTGGTAGTGTGAATTTTCCAGGTATACGTGCTGTAAACTCGGTCAATTCCTCGCGTTGAAATTTCATACCAATAGTTGGGATTGTGTTCGCACTTCGATAAAAAATCTAGAATTATTTGGGCAGTATCCTCGTGGTTGGTCGGGTTGATATAAAACCCATTTACGCCATCTTGAATAATTTCCAGCGGCCCACCAAACTGCGTCCCGAAAGTGGGAATACCGGTAATCATTGCTTCGAGAATTGTCAAGCCGAAAGCTTCAAATAATGCTGGCTGAACAAATATACCTTGGGCGTCGGCGATTACCCGGTAGATTTCGCCGGACAGGCTTTTGGAAAGCCTCACTCCCAACCAGCGAATTTTACCGTGAAGGTTGTATTGGTCGATAATTGCGTAGAGCTTTTTAATTTCTTCTGCTTCTTCGTAGTCTTCGGTTTCTTCGACCCGCAGCTTGCCAGCTACTAGAATTAAGTTGCATTTTTCTTGCAATTCCGGGCTTTTTCCAAACAATTCTGCTAAGCCTGTCAGGTTTTTAATGCGATCGAGCCGGGCCATCGAAAATAAAGGGCGCTTGTGCGGGTCGTCGAGTTTTCCAAAGACTTGTTCCGGATCTTCTAGAGTAAACAGCAGTTCGTTGAGCCGATCGCGATCGCCTTGCACCCGGTCTTCGATCCGCGTGTAGGGAAAGTAGACACTTTCATTAACTCCCGGCGGCACGACGTTGAATTTAGGGCTGAACAGTTCAATCCCGTTCACAACGTGGTACAAATCCGGCATGGTAAAACAATGGTAAGATTCGTACTGACCGACACTATCGGGTTGGCCCACAATCTCTTGATAGGTGCTGCTGACAATACAATTAGCTGCATTCATGGCAATTATATCAGCAGTAAATTGCAACGAAAAATGGTATTTGTCCTCTGATTCTTGCCAGTAGAGATTGCTGAACAAATATTTAGATTTTTCCAGCGCATGGGCAATATTGCACTGAGTAACTTTGAGTTTGCGAGACAGCAAAAACGCTACCAAGTTCCCGTCGGAATAGTTGCCGACAATTAAATCTGGCTTGCCCTGAAACTCAGCCAGAAGTTCTTTTTCTGAATCGATCGCATAAGTTTCTAAATAAGGCCAAATCTCGAATCTAGAAATCCAATTTTGAGTCAGTTTGGGATTGAACTCCCGGAAGGGAACCCGCAAAATCCAAGCATTTTCTGTACCGTGAACTTTTTCCAAACGTTCGTTGCAGCGCGTACCGTCGCTGTTAGGAATTAACCGGGTGAGAATAATTACTTTAGGTTTGACTCCTAAACTATCGAGACCGGCAAGATGAATATCTTCTTGCAGTTGTTTCTCTAAACTCTTGGCTTGATCGAGGACATAAACTACCTGCCCTCCCGTATCCGGCCGCCCCAAAACTCCTTCTTGGCCGAACCAGCCGTGAGGAGAAACTAGGACGATTTTGAAAATCATCGGGATGCGAGAAATAAATGCTTCTAGGGTTTGGGGATCGGGCGAATCAATTAATTCGTCAAGAATTCCTAGGGTTTCATGTACGCGGGCTGCGGTATTTCCCCAACCTGCCTCGAAACCCATCAATTGCAGCACCAATCGAAATCTCTCGTAGCCTTCTTCTTCAGAAAGATCGCTCACAAAGGTGAGGGCTTTTTTGACTTGTTCTGAAAGTTGTTGTTGGGATTTTATGCGATCGTTAATTAGTAATTGTAAGCCGTTGTAGCGGTGAAGGCGCAAGAAATTAAATAGAGTTTCCTGCCACTGTCTGGCGTCTTGAAACAGTTTGCTGGAGAGATATCGGTTGAGGAATTGTACTCCTTTGCCGATGTTTTTGGGGTCGCGAATTGTGGGGGAGTAATCGTAAAACGGGCCGAAATCTAGTTCGAGAATGTCGCCTTCTTGGGGGTGAAAGTGGTTGACGAAGCGATCGCGCACGTCCAGCAATTCTTGCACTGTCATCTGCTCAACAGTCAAGTCGTCTGCAACTCGCACTATTTCCATACTAGCAATTTTTGGCCGCAGCAGGACGCAAAGGCTGCCATCTTCAAGAATAATTTCCTGAACGTAGTAAATCAGTTTGCTTAAAAGAGAAGATTGATGGAACTGTTCGGGCTTTGCGTATTTGGTGCAGTAGGCGGCAAAAGCGTTAACTATGTCGTTTCGCAGTAAATATTTCTTTCCCAAAGCGCGTAAATCGCTGACAAACTGACGCAACTCGGTTTTTTCGTCGCTGGCGATCACAGCCTGAAAGAGTTCAGACATACATACTCCCTTATTTAAGACTTTTAATTTTCGCTGTAAAATTAGGCGATACTCAAACCGTATCGCCTTTTTTTTTAAGTGGCTACTTTTTTTGTAATTTTAAAGTCTGCAATCTGAACTTGCTATCCCTCAAATGACATAAAACTCCCCGTATTTGTGGCGAATATAGCGGATAAATGGATCGATAGTTAAAGGTGAACCTGTAACGCGATCGATCAATTCGACAGCGGTGTATTTACGGCCGTGCTGGTAGATGTTTTGTTTGAGCCAGTCGTGGAGTACAGTAAAATTGCCTCGTTCTATTTCTACAGGAATTTCAGGATTGATTTTTACTGCTGTTTCGTAGAATTGAGCGCTCATCAAGTTGCCGAGGGTGTAACCTTGGAACATTCCGCCGATCGTACCAACATACCAGTGAACATCTTGCATGGCGCCTTCGCTGTCGGTGGAGGGGACAACGCCGAGGTCAGTTTTATAGCGTTCGTTCCAGGCTTCGGGGAGGTCTCGCACTGCTAGTTTTCCCTCTACCATTGCCAATTCTAGGTCAAAGCGGATGGCGACGTGGAGGTTGTAGGTTACTTCGTCGGCGTCGGTGCGGATGAGCGATCGCGAGACTTTGTTAATTGCCCGGTAAAATGCGTCAGTGGATACGTGTCCCAACTGTCGCAAAAATACGCCTTGGAGTTGGGGGTAGAAACATTCCCAAAAACCGCGGCTGCGCCCCACCATATTTTCCCAAAGTCGCGACTGACTTTCGTGCAGGCCGGAGGAAATGCCGCCTGCAAGCAGCGTGCCCTCAAATTCCGGGGAATTTCCGAGTTCGTAGAGGGCGTGTCCGGCTTCGTGGATGCTGCTGAACAGTGCTTGATCCAAGTGGTCTTCATAGACGCGGGTGGTAATTCGCACGTCGTCTATGGAGAAGTTGGTCATGAACGGGTGCAGGGTGGTGTCTTGCCGTCCCCGTTGGAAGTCGAACCCCATGCGTTCTACAACTTTGCGAGTGAATTCTAGTTGCTGGGATTCGGGGAAGTCTTGGTGCAAGCAGGAGTCGTCGGCGGGAGGTTGGGAGGTGATGGCTTCGACTATCGGCACTAATTCTTCACGCAGTTTGGCGAAAAGCGGGCGCAGCAGGGATACTTTCATGCCGTAGTCGCTACGATCGATCAAAGGATCGGCGATGTGTTCGTATCCGGGGAAAAACTCGGCGTATTGCCTGCTTAATTCTAGGGTTTTTTCGAGATACGGCTCGACCGCTGCGAAGTTGTTGGCTGCTCTAGCCGCGGCCCAAACTTCGTAGCAGTCGGCTTGGTGGCGGCAGAGTGCGGACATGAAGGTTGCGGGGACTCTGGAGGCGCGATCGTAGTCTCTGCGGGCTATGCGGATCAGGCTGGCTGCGGTTGAGTCGTAGGGGAGGGTTTGTTCGTAGAAACGCAAGTCTTCTAGGAGTTCACCTATTTTTGGATCTGTAAATTTTTCGTGGGATATTTGTTTGAGAGTAGCCAACTGGCGGCCTCTGGCACTGGCACCTTTGGCAGGCATATAAGTGGATTGATCCCAATGCAGCAGCGACGAGGCTGATTCGATGTCGTTAACTTCTCTGAGGTGGGCTGCCAGTTGAGCGAATTTGGCTTGAGTTTTGTCTAGGGTTTGCATGATTGGGGTTTATGGTGCTGTTTTGCCTACAAAGGTTGCAGTGCGGCATCCGTCTCCATCAATCATTGCTACCCTGAAATCAAGCTAAAAACCGCACTTCTTCCTGTATTGTACGCAATTTCGAGTCATTTTTGCACAATTTCCGGTATTTGGTGGGATTGAGTTCGATCGCCTTGGATAAGTTTTCGATCGCCAGCCGGATGCTGGTGGCTACTATTTCCTGGCTGTTTGTGAGCTCGCCTGCTTGTTTTTCTAGGGCGTAAATGCAAGCTTTTTGATAGTACAGGTTTGGATCGTCGGGGTTGAGTGCGATGATTTTATCGTAGGAGGCGATGGCTTCGGTAAATCGTTGAATTTTTTTGAGGGCTATGGCGCGGTTGTACCAGGCTTCGATGTTGTCTGGCTGCAACTCTACGGTTTTGTCCCAAGAGGCAATTGCTTCTTCAAAGCGTTGTAAGTTGGCGAAGGCTAAGCCGCGGTTGTAAAAGGTTTCGCTGTCGTTTGGCTTGAGTGCGAGGGCTTTGTCCCAGGATGCGATCGCTTCTTCAAATTCTCCCATTTGTGCGATCGCCGTGCCGCGTTTGCTCCAGGCTTCGGCGGAATTCGGCCGCAGTTGCAGGGTTTTATCGTAGGAGGCGACGGCTTCCGGGTAGAGTTTTTCATCGGCTAGGGCTAAGCCGCGGTTGTACCAGGCTTGATGCAAGTCTGGTTTGAGTTCGATCGCTTTGTCGTAAGAGGCGATCGCCGCTGTATTTTGGTCGGATTTTCTCAGGGCAAATGCTTTGTTGTACCAAGCTTCGCAGTAGTCTGGTTTGATGGCTATGGCTTTGTCGTAGGAGTCGATCGCTTCTGAAAATTTTTCTAAGTTGACGAGGGTGTTGCCTCGGTTCGTCCAAGCTTCGGGGTAGCTGGGGTTGAGTGCGATCGCCTTTTCGTAGGATGCGATCGCTTCTGAGAGTCTGTTGAGCTTCCGCAAAACGTTGGCCCGATTATACCACGCTTCGGGATTGTTTGGTTGGATTTTCAGGGATTGGTTGTAGGCTGCGAGCGCTTCTTCTAGCTGGCCCAATTTTTTGAGGGCGACGCCTTGGTTGTACCAGGCTTCATAAAATGTTGGTTCAAGTTTGATCGCTTGTTCCCAAGATTCGATCGCAGCTTGGAATCGTCCCATTGCTTCTAGGGCGTTGCCGCGATCGTACAATGTTTGAGCCTTTTGGGTGTTGACTGCTATGGATTTTTCCCCTGAGTCGATCGGCTTTTCTATGCTGGCTAATTTTTGCAAGGGGTTTCACCTCATTATTTTCTGTCTAATTGATTCTTTTCTTTTTTATATGCGATCTTTTTCGCCTTTGAGTGCTTTTGATCGATCCTATTTGGTTATTTATGGCAATTTTACATGAGTATTGGGACTTTTTCAATTTTTTTCATTATAATTTTAGACCGGGCATTTGTAAGTATAGATTAATACTAATTTTTTATAGGACTGCGTAGAAAAGAGGAAAGGGCGATCTTACTGAGGTGTGACAAACCTCGCCCAAGATATAATTTTCACGTAACCCTTTTGAGCGATCGGGGGTTGAAACCACGTCTTGTCAAGCGAAGTCCGCCTTTGCAGACTAATAAATAATAAGAGTGTTTGTGATGCTGTAGCGGCGGATTTTACCCATAATAATTGTCTAAAACTGACAATCTCATAAACCCGCCTCGCCCAAGGGCAAATCCCTATTCTTGAATCAAGGCTTGAAACCTAGTATGCGATCGAATGCTGTCAAAATCCGAGTCACTTTTTGCCATTTCTCGGTATTCGTCAGGATTCAGATTGATGGCTTGCTGCAAATTCTGAATTGCTTTGTCCATTTGACTGTGTAACGCATAGCAGCAAGCTTTATTATAAAATGCTGCGTCATCATCTGGTTTGATTTCTAAGGCTTTGTCGTAGGAAGAGAGGGCTTCTTCCCATCTTCCTAAATTACCCAGTGCATTGCCCCGATTGTTCCAGGCTGCGTCATCATCTGGTTTGATGTCTAAGGCTTTGTCGTAAGAGGCAATCGCTTCTTCCCATCTGCCTAAATTACGCAGGGCAATGCCCCGATTGTACCAGGCTGCGTGATAATCTGGTTTGAATTCTAAGGCTTTGTCGTAAGAGGCAACCGCTTCTTCCCATCTGCCTAAATTACGCAGGGCAATGCCCCGATTGAACCAGGCTTCGTGATAATCTGGTTTGATGTCTAAGGCTTTGTCGTAAGAGGCAATCGCTTCTTCCCATCTGCCTAAATTACGCAGTGCAATGCCCCGATTGAACCAGGCTTCGTGATAATCTGGTTTGATGTCTAAGGCTTTGTCGTAAGAGGCAATCGCTTCTTCCCATCTTCCTAAATTAAGCAGTGCATAGCCCCCCCGATTGTTCCAGGCTTCGTGATAATCTGGTCTGATGTCTAAGGCTTTGTTGTAGGAGGCTATCGCTTCTTCAAATCTTCCTAAATTACGCAGTGCAATGCCCCGATTGAACCAGGATTCGTGATAATCTGGTTTGATGTCTAAGGCTTTGTTGTAGGAGGCTATCGCTTCTTCCAATCTTCCTAAATTACGCAGTGCATTGCCCCGATTGAACCAGGCAACGTGAGAATCTGGTTTGATGTCTAAGGCTTTGTTGTAGGAGGCTATCGCTTCTTCCAATCTTCCTAAATTACGCAGTGCATTGCCCCGATTGTTCCAGGCTTCGTGATAATCTGGTTTGATGTCTAAGGCTTTGTTGTAGGAGGCTATC